>JARDZH010000364.1 GCA_029240955.1 Pseudomonas sp.
GTTCTTGTCCGGCTCCGGCACCGACATGCCGTTCAACTCCGCGACCCACGATCAGGCATCGCACGACTTCGCGATGATCGGCTCTGGCTGGGAATGGAATCTGGAAGAGGTGAACCAGGCACAGCTGTACGGCATCAACCTGAGCGGCACCAAGGCGGATTCCGCCGCTGACAAGGTTGAGCGCCTGCTGAACTCCATCGCATTCGTCGGCAGCACCGAAAAGCGCTGGACCGGGCTGCTGAACGACGGCAACGTTTCCCGCGTCGACGCTGCTTCAACCGGTACCGGCAGCTCGACGTTCTGGCCAAATAAAACGCCGGATCAGATCCTGGACGACGTCAACGGTGTTCTGGGTAGCATCCGCACCAACACTGGTGAGGTTGAATGGGCCGACACGCTGCGTCTTCCGCCCGACGCCTTCCGTCACATTGCGACTCGTCGCATGGGTGCTGGTGATGGCTTCATGACCGTGCTGGACTACCTGCGCAAGAACAACATCTACACCGCGGAAACCGGTCAGCCATTGGACATCGCTCCGCTGCGCGAAGCTCGCAATGCTTCCGCTGATGGCGGCGGTCGCCTGGTTGCGTACCGGAAGGATCCGGAGGTGGTTCGCTTCCACCTGCCAATGCCTCGCCGTGTGCTGGCTCCGCGTCAGAAGTCCATCATGGGCTTCGAAACCGGGATCATCGCGCGTACCGGCGGCACCGAGATTCGTCTGCCGGGCGCTGTGGCGTACCTCGACGAAATCACCCCACCAGCAGCCTGATAGGAGGTCAACATGAAAGTGACCAACAACTCGAAGGCGCTTCAGGGCGTGCACACCACGGCTGGCGTCATCTACATTCTGCCGGGGCAAACGCAGGACATTGACCTCACTCCAGAAGGGCACAAGGGCGCATCGCGCCTTGCCTTCATGAGTGTTGAGGGCAAAGCGCCTGCCGGTGATGGCGACGAGCGAGACGAGCTATTCGCCAAGCTGAAAGCGCTGGGCATCGATGCCGCCGGCAACAGCAAGACGGAAACCCTGCAGAAGAAGCTGGACGAAGCCTTGTCCGCCGCTGAAAAGCAGAAGGTTATCGACGAGCTGACCGCGCTGAATGTCGAGTTCGACAAGGAAGCGAACCTGGAAGCCCTGCAGGCCGCACTGGTCGCCGCCAAGGCGTAACACCCCGCAAAACCGGAGCGCATGACGCTCCACCTATTCGAGACATCCCGATGCCAGACTTTTACGGAACCGTCGCAGCTGCCGACGCCTATCACGCTGCGCGCGCGAATGCCGCGTGGACCGGCGATGACCTGGCGAAGCAGGCCGCGCTGATCCGGGCATCGGCTTACATTGATGGCAAATACCAGTTCCAGAACGCCTGTGGTCGCTGGGAATCGCTGTTCTCCGGGAGCAAGACCGGTGGAAGGGCGCAAGCGTTGCAGTGGCCGCGCAGCGGAGCAACGGACAACGAAGGCAGTGCCATCCCCGCCGATGAGATCCCGACGGAAATCGAGCAGGCGACGTATGAGGCGGCGCTGCGAGAGATCGCCGCGCCGGGCAGCCTTAGCCCGGACTACGTCGCTACCAACGCTATCAAGCGGCAGAAGGTCGACGTTCTGGAAATCGAGTACCAGTCGGCCGCGCCCGGCTCCGGCGGGGTGCCAACCCGACCAGTAATCACAGTGGTCGACGAGCTGGTTGCTCCTCTGCTGGGATGCAAGACTGCGTGCGGAGTCACGGTGTTCGTCGTATGAACGCATCAGAAGCGATTCTCGCCATACAAGGCATGGAGCCTGCCGCGCAGCGTGCCTATCTGGCTCAGATCGCCGACACGGTCAGCGCAGCAACATTGGCGGAGATCGAGAGGGCAATCGATGATGGCGACGAAAACAAGGTAGCGGCGCTGCTTCCGATCGGTCTCTTCGCTGGCCTTATGGAGTTGATCCGCGCCGCATACCTCAAGGGGGCAAAAACCGAGGCGAAAGTGATCAAGGCTCCCGGGGTTTCGAAGGATCTGGATGTTCATGCACCTGACGTTTCGTCGTTCTTGTCCGGGCAGGCTCGCTCGCTGCTGGATCAAGCCGCGATTGATGAGGCGAGGGCGGTTCGCGCGATCTTGCAGGCTGGCCAAGCCAGTGGGCAGTCGTCGCGCAAGACTGCGCTCGACTTGATCGGCCGGATCAGCAAGCAAACAGGCAAGCGCTCGGGCGGAGTTGTGGGGCTCAGCGGAAACTTCGCCGAGAGCGTGGCCAACGCGAGGACGCAACTGCTCAGCGGCAACGCAACCGAAATGAAAAAATACTTGCTTCGAGTTCGGCGTGATCGCCGCTTTGACGCAACGGTCGAATCTGCCATCAGAGAAGGCCGGACACTCAAGGCCGACGACGTGAGCAAGATCGTCGGCCGTTACGCTGACAGGCTTCTGGCAACTCAGGCTGAGATGATCGCCCAGACGTATGTTGCAGAGGCCTTCAATGAGGGCCGCGATCAGGCATGGCGCCAGATCGTCGAGCGCAGCAAGGGCCGTCTGACCTTCACAAAAACCTGGCGCTCTCGCCAAGATGAGAAGGTGCGCGACAGTCACGCCGCGACAGATGGCCAAACAGTCCAGGCCGATCAGCCATTCATCACTCAGCGCGGCGCAATGCTGATGTTTCCATGCGACTCATCGCTTGGCGCGCCTCTCACCGAGCGAGCGCGATGCCGCTGTATCGCTGAATACTCAATGGTGCCGGTTCGGCAGCAGGAGGGCTCATGGGCCTAAGAGACACCATGCAGTCATCCTTCGGTGCGCTGTTCGACACGGCGTTTGCCGAAGTAATGACCGATTTCACGGGGACGTACCTCGGGCCGGGGGTGTACGACCCAGTCGCCGAGGAAACTACCGCACAGACGGTAACTTACACCGGGCGGGGTGTTCTCACCCGCTACAAGCTCGAGCAGATCGATAACGTCAACATCCTTTCGACTGACTCGCTGTTGATCGTGTTGACCAATGAAGTCACGGATCTACCGAGCGCTGGCCACAAGATCACCGCGAAAGACCCGATCACTGGGGCGTTGAAAACCTTCGACCTACTGCCGGTGAAAACTGACCCGGCCAAGATCCACTACCAACTTCAGCTGAGGGCCGTCTGATGGCGAAGGGCTGGAGCGTGCCGCCTTCACTGTTCATGGATGAGGTTGAGGATGCACTGGTTGAGCGGATCCGCGCTATTGCGACGGCGATGCATGGCGAGATCATCAGTCGATCGCCCGTCGATACCGGACGCTTTCGGCGGAATAACATCATCAGCATCGGCGCACCGGTGTTCTCCACCACCCTTGAGGTGGACAAGGATGGGGCCGAGACCAGGGTGGAAGGGATTGCCGCGTTGTCAGCGCTCAAGCCTTACACCGTCGTCTACATCCAGAACAACCTGCCATATGCCGAACGCTTGGAGAATGGCCACTCGGGCCAAGCTCCGGCAGGCATCTACGGCATAACCTTCATCGGTGTGTCGGAGGACTTTCGATGACCTTCGAGCAAATCAGGGCGCTCATCACCGGCCGCATGGTGGCCTTCACCGGCATTGACCAGGCGCGGATCGATTACCCGAACCAGCCGGAAGTGTTCACGCCGCCGCCGACCGGCCTCTGGTGTCGGCTGAATATTCAATACGCCTCGGCCTTCATGGCTGGCATGGCCGACCGACCGCATACCCGCAAGCCCGGGCAGATCAGCATTCAATGCTTCGCCCGCGAGCGCACCGGAACCAAAGCCATCAACGAACTGGCCGACGCGCTCGAAGCGCACTTCGCCTACTGGATGTCCGGCGACCTTGAATGCATGGAGGCCAGCCAAGTGGTCGCCGGCGAGTTCGAGGGCTTCTACCAAATCAACGTCAACATCCGGTTTCGCGCCGGCTGAGAGGGAAAATGCAGAGCGCAAATTATGT
>JARDZH010000365.1 GCA_029240955.1 Pseudomonas sp.
CACGTAGTAATCCAGGCCGATCTCACCGATGGCGCATAGCTGCGGGTGGCCCTTCAAGCGGCTTAGCCAATCGCCTAATTCAGTCAGATGCTCGTCTCGATGCTCCTCGATGTAGACCGGGTGCAGCCCAAGAGCGGCGTGCAGGCTCGAATCCGTCTGGATGAGGTCCCAGACACGTTGCCAGTTACGCTGATAAACCCCCAGCACCACCAGATCCTGCACGCCGACCGCGCGGCAGTTCTCCAGAACCTGAGTGCGATCGGCATCAAAGTCTGAAAAATCCAGATGAGTGTGAGTATCGACCAGCTTCACCGTCATACCTCGTGAATGCGCTGCTTGAACGTGCGCACGATGGCGTGCACGCCAGGCTGATAATCATCTTTCTCGATCGCCGCCAGCGCCAGTTGCAGCGCCTTGTCAGCGATCAATTGATGCTGCTGGGCCATTGCATTGACCGGCAGGGGCAGAAAGTCCAGCAGCTGGGTATCCCCGAAAGTCCCCAGATGCAGGCGTTCGGGGTTCATGTCCTGACTTTGCAACACATCGAATACGCCTTGCAGCAGTACGTAAGATGTTGTGATCAGCGCTTCGGGCAAATGGCCCAGACGTTCCAGCATCTCGGTCATCAGACGCTGGCCGCACTGACGGCTGAACGCCTCGCCGTGCTCGATGATGATGTTGCCGGTGAAACCTTCCAGCGCATGCTGGAAACCTTCGGCCCGCGCCCGACTGATACTCAACTCAGGCCGCGCGCCGATCAGCGCAATGTGTTCCGGGTGAGGCGTTAGCAGGCTGCGAGTCAGCTGCAGGCTGGCGTCATGGTCATCGCTGACCACTGAGCAGAAATGGTCGGCGTTCATCTCACGGTCGATGGCGATGATCGGCATGCCTTTCTTCTGCAATTCGCGATAGCTGTCGTCGCTTGCAGGCAGGCAACTGGCGACCAGAAGCGCGTCGCATCGCCGTGCGCGAAACAGCTGCAGCAATTGCAGTTCGCTGATGGGGTCGTCGTCGGAACTGGCGATCAGCAGTTGGTAGCCATGGGCACGGGCGCCTTGTTCCAGCAGTTTGGCGATGCGCGCGTAGCTGGGGTTTTCCAGATCCGGCAGGATGAAGCCCAGTGTCTTGGTGTGCCGACTGCGCAGGCCGGCAGCCTGCGGGTTGGGCCTGAAATCATGCAGATCGACCACGGCCCGGACGCGTTCTACTGTCGCCGGGCTGATGCGTTGCAGTTCAGCTTTGCCGTTGATCACATAACTGGCGGTGGTCACGGACACACCTGCCAGACGAGCGATATCGCTGAGTTTCACCCCGATACTTCCTTTTGTTATTTCAGCGTCTACAAGCGCTGGGACAGTGTCGCTGATTGAGGCCTCTGTTTACACCAGACCACGGAATTTTCCCAACTGCTCGGCGTATTTTGAGAAGTCTCCTACAGGGATCGGACCGAGTGGGCTTCAACCCGTGCACAGAATCGAGTAACGTGCCCGGCATTGTAGATTAAACGATTCAGCAGCCTGATTTCATTTGCTGTAATCGATATGAATGCAGCTCCTGTGGGTCTGCCATTCATCACCTAAGCTGTCGGTCACCGGTGATCGACATCAAAACAAGAATCAGGCGACGCTTCGGTGTCGCGCAGGAGTCCAAGGCAATGCTCGAACTCAATCTGGAGCAAATATCCATGGCCCAGTCGGCGGTGGATAAGACTGCCGCATTGCAACTGCTCGCCGACCATCTGGTTGCTGACGGGCTGGTTGCGCCGGGCTACCTCAAGGGTCTGACGAACCGCGAGCAACAGGGCTCGACCTTTCTCGGCCAAGGCATCGCGATCCCCCACGGTACGCCGGAAACCCGCGATCTGGTGTTCACCACTGGCGTGCGACTGATGCAGTTCCCGGAAGGGGTGGACTGGGGCGACGGGCAGATCGTTTATCTCGCCATCGGCATCGCAGCCAAATCCGACGAGCACTTGCGGCTGCTGCAACTGCTGACCCGCGCGCTGGGCGAGGCGGATCTGGGACAGGCGTTGCGTGACGCCAAAACGCCGGACGACCTGCTCAAACTGCTGCAAGGTGCACCGCAGGAACTGGCGCTCGACGCGCAGCTGATCAGCCTCGGCGTATCGGCCGACGATTTCGAAGAACTGGTGTGGCGTGGCGCGCGCCTGCTGCGCAAGGCCGATTGCGTCAACAACGGTTTCGCCGCTGTCTTGCAGCAGGTCGAAGCACTGTCGCTAGGTGACGGCCTGTGGTGGCTGCACAGCGAGCAGATGGTCAAACGCCCAGGCCTGGCGTTCATCACCCCGGACAAACCGATGCGTTATCTCGGCCAGCCGCTGACTGGTCTGTTCTGCCTCGCCAGCCTGGGCGAAGCGCATCAGACACTGCTGGAGCGGCTGTGCCTGCTGCTGATTGAAGGCCGTGGTCATGAGCTGGGCCATGCGACAAGCAGTCGGGTTGTTCTTCAGGCATTGGGCGGCGAGCTGCCTGCCGAATGGCCGACTCAACAGATCGTCCTCGCCAACGCGCATGGCCTGCACGCGCGGCCGGCGAAAATCCTTGCGCAACTCGCCAAGGAATTCGAAGGCGAGATTCGTGTACGGGTGCTGGAAACTGGTGAAACCGCTGTCTCGGCCAAAAGCCTGAGCAAGCTGTTGAGCCTCGGCGCACGCCGTGGCCAGACCCTGGAGTTCATCGCCGAACCGACCATTGCTGCCGATGCGCTGCCCGCGCTGCTAACGGCGGTCGAGCAAGGGCTTGGCGAAGAGGTCGAGCCGCTGCCGGTCGCCAGTGCGCAGCCGGTCGCGCCCGTTCAACCGGTCGTAAAGGCCGCCGCTGCGCCTGAAGCTGGCAGCGTATTGCAAGCGGTGCCCGCGTCGCCCGGCATCGCTATCGGCCCGGCGCATGTGCAAGTGCTGCAGGCGTTCGAGTATCCCGCGCAAGGTGAGTCGGTGGCGGCCGAGCGTGAGCGTTTGAGCAAGGCCGTGGCCGACGTGCGCCAGGATATCGAAAGCCTGATTCAACGCAGCAAGGCCAAAGCCATTCGCGAGATTTTCATCACTCACCAGGAAATGCTCGAAGACCCGGAACTCGGCAACGAGGTCGAATTGCGCCTCAACAAAGGCGAGAGCGCTGCCGCAGCCTGGGCGGGCGTAATCGACGCCGCCGCTTCACAGCAGGAACAGCTTCACGATGCGCTGCTGGCTGAGCGCGCAGCGGATCTTCGCGACGTCGGCCGCCGTGTACTGGCGCAGATCTGCGGCGTGGAAACCGTCGCCGCCCCAGACGAACCCTACATTCTGGTCATGGATGAAGTCGGCCCGTCTGACGTGGCGCAGCTGGATCCGGCGCAAGTCGCAGGCATTCTCACCGCACGCGGCGGTGCAACCGCTCACAGCGCCATCGTCGCCCGTGCGTTGGGTATCCCGGCATTGGTCGGCGCAGGCGAGCACGTGCTACTGATCAAGCCTGGCACTGTGCTGCTGCTCGACAGCCAGCGTGGTCGTCTGACCGTAGCGCCCGATGAATCGACGCTTCAGCGCGCCATCCAGGACCGCGACGCTCGCGAGCAGCGCCTGAAGGCTGCGGCCGAGTCGCGCATGGAGCCGGCAGTCACCCGTGACGGCCACGCGGTCGAGGTGTTTGCCAACATTGGCGACAGCAACGGAACGCCACTCGCCGTGGAGCAGGGCGCCGAAGGCGTGGGCCTGCTGCGCACTGAATTGTTGTTCATGGCGCATTCACAGGCGCCGGACGAAGCGACTCAGGAAGCTGAATATCGTCGCGTTCTGAAAGACCTCGGCGGGCGACCGCTGGTTGTGCGCACGCTGGACGTCGGGGGCGACAAGCCGTTGCCGTACTGGCCGATCGACAAGGAGGAAAATCCTTTCCTTGGGGTGCGCGGCATTCGCCTGACG
>JARDZH010000366.1 GCA_029240955.1 Pseudomonas sp.
GCGCCTGTATCAGCGGGTCGCCGCTTGAGGCATCGGCTTCGGTCGCGTCGTCTTCCGCTTCGCCGACCCACTCGCAACGGGCGTCATGGTCGTAGTGCGGATTGGCTCGGAAGTGCGCCGCCACGAACGTCGGGTTGTCCTGCGGCTTGACGTCGTAACGCACGCCGGTGATCTTCGCGCCCAACGCCCGGCACGCTTCAGTCGAGCACAGAAACTCGAAGCGGGAGCGGGGCGGCTCCTGAGAGAAGAACTCTCGACGTGCCGCCGCAATCGACAGCTCCTGCTGCAACTCAACACAAAACGCGCGGGTGATCGGTTTGCTGGGCTTCATGCTCGGTGGGCCTTTTCCTCGTCGTTCATTTCACTACCGGTGTCAACGTACGACAGCATACAAGCGCCGGCGTTACTGGGTCGGCATTGCCAGCCATTGGCTCAACGCCTGCTGATAAGCGCCGGTGGCCTTGCTCAGATGCAGCCATTGATCGACATAGCTCTTCCACGCGATATCGTCCCGGGGCAGCAGATACGCTTTCTCGCCATATTGCATGTAACGCGTCGGATTGACCGCGCACAGGCCCGGCATACGCTTTTGCTGGTAGAGCGCTTCGGACGCATCGGTGATCATCACGTCAGCTTTCTTGTCGAGCAGTTGCTGGAAGATGGTTTTGTTGTCGTGCAGGGCAAGAGAGGCATTGGGCAGGAACGCATGAACGAACGCCTCGTTGGTCCCGCCCGCCGGCTCGATCAGACGCACCGACGGCTGGTTGATCTGTTCGATGGTCTGATACAGCGGCTCTTCGCTGCAGCGCACCAGTGGGATCTTGCCATCCACGTCCAGGGTGTTGCTGAAGAAGGCTTTCTTCTGCCGCTCAAGCGTGACCGACACGCCGCCCATGGTGATATCACACTTGCCCGCGAGCATGTCCGGCATCAGGGTTTTCCAGGTGGTCGGCACCCATTGCACGGAGACGCCAAGGCTCTTGGCCAGCGAGCGCGCCATGGTGATGTCGATCCCTTCATACTCACCGTCCTCGCGCAGAAAGGTATAGGGCTTGTAGTCCCCGGTCGTGCACACGGCGAGCTGGCCTTTTTGCTGTATCCGGTCCAGATGCGATTCCGCATCGCTGCCGGTCTGCGCCATGGAAAGACCCGGGATGCAAAGCAACAGCGTGGTAACGGCGTAACCTTTGAAGATCGTCATGCTGGCGGATACTCGCGACATTGTTATGGTTTCCTTCAGAGCGTGCGGCGCGCAATTAACTCAATCGAAGTGCTGCGAAAGTGGTCATAGCCTGCACGGGTTGCAGACTGGCTATCACACTGTGTTGTTGTACCTGAATATTCGTCCTTTGACGCGATGTTAAAACGAAGGAGAGAGCGACATGAGCAATACGACCATCTATGTGCAAGAAGGCGGCGGCTATGACCGCGTGATCGTCGGGCAGAGCGACGTTGCAGCGCCGCAAGCCGGGGAAATTACCGTGCGGCTGCACGCCAATTCGCTCAACTATCATGACTTCGCGGTGGTCAGCGGCATGTGGGGGCCGAGCGAGTCGCGTATTCCCATGGCAGACGGTGCCGGGGTGGTTACCGCAGTGGGCCAGGGCGTGACCGAGTTCAAACTGGGCGATGCAGTGGTGAGCACGTTCTTTCCGGACTGGATCGACGGCGTGCCGCTGGTCGAGGGTTTCGCCACGGTGCCGGGCGACGGAATCGACGGCTACGCACGGGAGCAAGTGACCGCGCGTGCAACTTCATTCACCCACGCGCCCGTCGGATACAGCTACGCGGAAGCGGCGACGCTGACCACTGCAGGCCTGACTGCGTGGCGCGCGCTGATGGCCGACGGTCCGCTCAAGCCGGGCGATACCGTTCTGGTGCAGGGCACCGGCGGCGTGTCGATCTTCGCGCTGCAGTTCGCCAAAGCGGCGGGAGCGACCGTCATCGCAACCTCGTCCAGCGACGAGAAGCTTGAGCGTCTGAAAGCGCTGGGTGCGGATCACCTGATCAACTACCGCAAGGATGAGAACTGGGGCGAAACCGCCCGCAACCTGACCGACGGCCGCGGCGTGGACCACATCATCGAAGTCGGCGGCGCGCAAACGTTGCAGCAATCCATGCAGGCAGCGCGCGTGGCGGGGCATATCGCGGTGATCGGCATTCTGAGTGGGGTCGCGAGTCAGCTTGATATCGTCCCGGCGCTGATCAAGCAACTGCGCATGCAGGGCGTGCTGGTCGGCAGCCGCACCCAACAACAGGACATGGTCCGCGCCATCAACGCCAACGGCCTGCGGCCGGTCATCGACCGCAGCTTCCCGCTGACCGACCTGGTCGAGGCGTTCAAGTACCAGGAAACCAATCAGCATTTCGGCAAGATCTGCCTGGAGTTCTGATTTCCAGGAGCGCGCTTGCCCGCGACAAAACGAGAACGCGGAGTGACTGACACACCGCAGCGCTCCCGTCGCGGGTAAACGCGCTCCTACATCGAGTGCATGCGGCATCGTCAGGTATACGCCTCCTCCAACACCCCGAGCTGCTGCTCGATCACCTTCATCTCCGCCTCCCAGTCCGCCTGCGTCCGCTGCCAGGTTTCACCCTCGTGGGTGTACAGAATATCCACGATGGTGTGCGTGACCTTGCCTTTGCCCACCGCACCAAACGCCTCGGCGCTCAGCGCGCGGGCCAGCATGTCCAGCTGAGTGGCATGGTTGAGCCAGCGCCAGTGGTCCTTGACCACCACCTTGTCGAGCAGAATGCACTGTTTCTTGAAGGCTTTCAGCGCAACGCCGAACGGACTTGCGCCCAGCATCGAGTCGATCTTGTTGCCGTCGCTTTCACTGCGCTGACTGGCGCTCGGCCCGAAGAACCACTCGTTGAAGCCGATCTCGATTTCCCGAAACGCCACGTTGGCATCCCAGATAATACTCAGCGCCTTGTGCTGGCGAGTGTCGTGCTTCCACGAGCCGTAGGCTTTGAACACCACGCCGGCGATACCGATGATAGCCAGCGCTTCGGTCAGGGATGAGGCCGCTTCGACGATGTAATAGGCATTGGCAGCGCTGGCGGGGGAGGTGCTGACGGCGGCGCTGTAGAACACCGCGCCAACGACGACCATCAGCGCAAAGCAGGCGCAATAGAAGCCGAACGCGTAGGGGTCTTTCATTGTTGCTCCAGCCCCCATCAGTCAAGGTGATTGAAGAATCAACCGCTCAAATGATCGGTTTCAGATTAGTCGAGGCTGAGGGTGTCTGCTGGCCGCCGGGCGGGGGCGATAACGACCGATTGGAGATTTGTTTGCATCAAAACCGGCACCGTTGCGGTCACAGGTTGCGTAGCACTTGTCGCGTTGAATGGCTGCAGGGTCGGTGGACGACACCGCAATTCGTTTCTACCCTCAACAGCGTTCAACTCTTACTCCTGACTAAGGACGTGTCGATACTTATGAAATCTCCACTTTGGCTAGGCCTGCTTGGCGCATTTTCCATCAGTGTTCAGGCTGCATCGCTGGACGTTCCGGTCAACCTCGTCAGCGCAGACGGCGCGCCGAAACCTATCGGCACCGTGTCGATCAGCGAAACCGAATACGGTCTCGTCTTCACCCCGAAACTGACCAACCTGCCAGCCGGCGTGCATGGTTTTCACGTTCATGAGAACGGTAGCTGCGAAGCGGGCACCAAAGACGGCGTCAAAGGCGCAGCCCTGGCCGCAGGCGGTCACTTCGACCCGACCAAAACCGGCAAACACCTTGGCCCATACGCCGACGGACACCTGGGCGACCTGCCAGCCATCTACGTGAACGCCGACGGCACCGCCAACTA
>JARDZH010000367.1 GCA_029240955.1 Pseudomonas sp.
TCAGGGCAAGGCAGGCTGGATCGGCGAATAAGTGTGTCGAGCGGCATGTGCAACCTCAATCTGTTATCGGGGCGTTCCGGGCTGGCTGACGGCTGATCGTTCAGTGGCACAACTATAGGCGTACCGAGCGGCGCCACCAATATTGACATCCTCAGGTGACAACGACAGTTTTCCGACATCCACGGGAAGGCCTATCAATATATTTCATCACCTGAGTGCGATTCATGGTCGATGCTGCTTGCGCGGGGCCTCGATTGCGAAGGCTATGCTGCATAACGTCCAAGCCACACAAGGAAGATGACCAGCCCATGCGAATTCTCGTCACCGGCGGCGCAGGCTTTATCGGCTCTGCACTGATCCGACACCTGATCCGGAACACCGAACACGAAGTCCTGAACTTCGACAAGCTGACCTATGCCGGCAACCTGGAATCGCTGACGGGTATTGCCACCGACACGCGCTACGAGTTCGTGCAGGCTGACATCTGCGATCAGCAGGCGGTGAGCGAAGTGCTCAAGCGCTTTGAGCCGCACGCGATCATGCATCTGGCGGCCGAATCTCATGTGGACCGCTCCATCGACGGCCCTTCCGAGTTCATTCAGACCAACATCGTCGGCACCTACAGCCTGCTGGAAGCGGCGCGCGGTTACTGGCTGAGCTTGCCGGAAGCCGAACGTCAGGCGTTTCGCTTTCACCATATTTCCACGGACGAGGTGTACGGCGACCTGCATGGCGTCGATGACCTGTTCACCGAAACCACGCCTTATGCGCCAAGCTCGCCCTACTCCGCGAGCAAGGCGGCGTCCGACCATTTGGTCCGCGCCTGGCATCGCACCTACGGGCTTCCGGTGGTCGTCACCAACTGCTCGAACAACTACGGGCCGTTCCATTTCCCGGAAAAGCTCATACCGCTGATGATTCTCAACGCGCTGGCGGGCAAACCGCTGCCGGTGTACGGCGACGGCCAGCAAGTGCGCGACTGGTTGTTCGTGGAAGATCACGCTCGGGCGCTGCTCAAGGTGGTGACGGAAGGCGCGGTCGGCGAGACCTACAACATCGGCGGCCACAACGAGCAGAAGAATATCGACGTGGTACACGGCATCTGTGCACTGCTCGAAGAGTTGGCGCCGGAGCGCCCTGCAGGCCTGGAACACTTCAGCGATCTGATCACGTATGTGGTCGACCGTCCTGGGCACGATCAGCGTTATGCGATCGATGCGAGCAAGCTCGAAAAAGAGCTGGGCTGGAAACCCGAAGAGACGTTCGAGTCGGGGCTGCGCAAGACCGTGACCTGGTATCTGGAGAATCTGGACTGGTGCAAACGGGTTCAGGACGGCAGTTATCAGGGCGAACGACTGGGTTTCACTGACCACAAGGACCTTATCGCATGACCAAGGGCATCGTACTCGCCGGCGGCTCCGGCACCCGGCTGCATCCGATTACACTCGGCATCTCCAAGCAACTGCTGCCGATCTACGACAAACCGATGATCTACTACCCGATCTCGGTGCTGATGCTAGCGGGGATCCGCGACATCCTGATCATTTCCACCCCCCACGACCTGCCGCAGTACCGCAACCTGCTGGGCGACGGGAGCCAGTTCGGCGTGCAGTTCCAGTACGCCGAACAACCCAAGCCGGACGGACTGGCGCAAGCGTTTCTGATCGGTGAGGCGTTCATCGGCAACGACCCGGTGTGCCTGATCCTGGGCGACAACATTTTTCATGGCCAACACTTCACCGAGCAACTGAACCGCGCCGCCTCACAACCCTCCGGCGCCACGGTATTCGGTTACTGGGTGAAAGATCCGGATCGCTTCGGCGTGGTGGACTTCGATGAAAACGGCAAGGCGCTGTCGATCGAGGAAAAGCCTAAGGTGCCCAAGTCCAGTTACGCGGTAACCGGTCTGTACTTCTACGATAACGATGTGGTGCAGATCGCCAAGGACGTGCAGCCGTCGCCGCGCGGCGAGCTGGAAATCACTGACGTGAACAACGCTTATCTCAAGCGTGGCGACCTGCGCGTGGAACGTTTCGGGCGCGGTTTCGCCTGGCTGGATACCGGCACGCACGACAGCCTGCTCGATGCGTCGGCCTATGTGCAGACCATCGAACATCGCCAGGGTCTGAAAGTCGCGTGTCTGGAAGAAATTGCCTACCAGAATGGCTGGATCGATGAGGAGCTGCTGCTCAAGCACGCCGATTACTTCGGCAAAACCGGCTATGGTCAGTACTTGTTCAAACTGGCGAGGGATGCCAAGTGAATGTGATCGCCACAGAGTTGCCCGAAGTTCTCATTCTTGAGCCCAAAGTGTTCGGTGACGAGAGGGGCTTCTTCTATGAAAGCTTCAATGCCCGTGCTTTCAAGGAAGTCACCGGCATGGCGCCGCACTTCGTGCAGGACAACCACTCGCGCTCGCAGCAGGGCGTGTTGCGCGGCCTGCATTACCAGATCGAAAACGCTCAGGGCAAACTGGTGCGGGTGACCGCTGGCGAGGTGCTGGACATCGCTGTCGATATCCGCCGCAGCTCGCTGACGTTCGGTCAGTGGGTCGGCGTGAAACTGTCGGCGGACAACTTCCGGCAATTGTGGATTCCACCCGGTTTTGCACACGGTTTTGTGGTGCTCAGCGAATACGCCGAGTTTCTCTACAAGACCACCGACTATTACACGCCCGCTGCCGAGCGTTGCATTCGCTGGGACGATCCGGAACTGGCAATCGACTGGGAACTGGCGGGCGAACCGAAGTTGTCCGCCAAGGATCAGCAAGGCAAGAGCCTGCAAGAGGCCGACCTGTTCCTTTGAATGCCAAGTCATGGCCGGTCAGTCAGCCGCGCGTACTTGATCACCGTGCTCGCACCAGGCGCCCGGCAACGGATCGTGCGCGGGTGCGACGCACTGTCGGTGTGCCTGGCAAGCCAGCGGCAGGCATAATGCGGCTTCGATAGCCGGGCAGCACATCGTCCGGCCCATGACGCATTCGCCCGGCGCCCGCACATGACCATGACTTCCGCCGTTCCACATCGCCCGCGCTGGCGCAGCCTTGCGCTTCTGGCGCTCTGCCTTGCGCCGCTGCTCTGGCCGCTGGAGCATCTGGCCGAACGTTACTACCGCGGCGTGCTGGCGAATCAGAACCGCCAGACGCTCGACCTGTACGTCGCCAACCTGCTGGGCACCTTGCACCGCTACGAAACCCTGCCGCAGATTCTCGGTGACCTGCCAGCCCTGCGCGCGGCGCTGGAAAATCCCCAGGACAAAAGCACAGCCGAGAACGCCAACCGCTGGCTGCGAGATATCACCCGTCAGACCGGTGCGGACGTCATGTATTTGATGGACAGCAACGGGCTGACGCTGGCCGCGTCCAACTCGGATCAGCGAGACAGCTTCGTAGGCCGCAACTTTTCCTTCCGGCCGTATTTCTTCGACGCACTGGCCGGCAAGCTTGGGCGCTTCTTCGGGCTGGGCACGACGTCGGTCAAACGCGGCTACTTTTTTGCGGCGCCGGTGCGCGATGGCGATCGGGTCATAGGCGTGCTGGTGGTCAAGGTCGATCTGGACCACACCGAAACCCTGTGGGGCAAGACGCCCGAGCAGTTGCTGCTCACCGACCAGAACGGCGTGGTAGTCCTCACCTCCAATCCGGACTGGCGTTTTCGCGCTACACGCGAGCTGAGCGAGGACGAAAAGAAAGCCATCATAGCCATCCAGCCTTACCCGACTCGCACCCCGCGCCCGCTGGCTCTGGATGAGAAAGCCTGGCTGACGCAAAGTCAGGCCATCGAAGAAACCGGCTGGAACGTGAATATCCTGGCACCCCGCGCGCTGGTCGACCGGCAAGTGCGTACTGTGGTGGCGATCGGTGGTGCTGCCTTGTTGGTGCTGATGCTGTTGCTCAGTCTGGTGATGCAGCG
>JARDZH010000368.1 GCA_029240955.1 Pseudomonas sp.
CCCGGGCCACGCCGACTTCGGTGGTGAAGTAGAGCGCGTGATGTCGATGGTCGACTCCGTGCTGCTGCTGGTCGACGCCCAGGACGGCCCTATGCCGCAGACCCGTTTCGTGACCAAGAAGGCTTTCGAAGCCGGCCTGCGTCCGATCGTCTGCATCAACAAGGTTGACCGTCCAGGCGCGCGTCCTGACTGGGTTCTGGACCAGATCTTCGACCTGTTCGACAACCTGGGTGCCACCGAAGAACAGCTGGACTTCCAAGTCATCTACGCCTCGGCCCTGAACGGTATTGCTGGTCTTGACCACACCGACATGGCTGAAGACATGACCCCGCTGTACCAGTCGATCGTCGACAACGTACCGGCGCCGAAAGTCGACCGTGAAGGCCCGTTCCAGATGCAGATCTCGGCACTGGACTACAACAGCTTCCTGGGCGTCATCGGCGTTGGCCGTATCGCACGGGGTTCGGTCAAGCCGAACACGCCGGTTGTCGCCATTGGCGCCGACGGCAAGAAGCGTAACGGTCGTATCCTCAAGCTGATGGGTCACCACGGCCTGCACCGTATCGACGTCGAAGAAGCTTTCGCTGGCGACATCGTATGCGTAAGCGGCATGGACTCGCTGTTCATCTCCGACACCCTGTGCCAGCCGGACAACGTTGAGGCGATGAAGCCTCTGACCGTCGACGAGCCAACCGTTTCGATGACCTTCCAGGTCAACGACTCGCCGTTCTGCGGCAAGGAAGGCAAGTTCGTCACCAGCCGTAACATCAAGGAACGTCTGGACAAGGAGCTGCTGTACAACGTTGCCCTGCGCGTTGAAGAAGGCGACTCCGCCGACAAGTTCAAGGTCTCCGGCCGTGGTGAGCTGCACCTCTCGGTACTGATCGAAACCATGCGTCGCGAAGGCTTCGAAATGGGTGTCGGTCGTCCGGAAGTGATCATCCGCGTCATCGACGGCGAGAAGCAGGAACCGTTCGAAAACGTCACCATCGACACCCCTGAGGAATCCCAGGGCAAGGTCATGGAAGAGATGGGCCTGCGTAAGGGTGACCTGACCAACATGGTGCCGGATGGCAAGGGCCGTGTTCGCCTGGAATACAACATCCCTGCTCGCGGTCTGATCGGTTTCCGTAACCAGTTCCTGACCCTGACCAACGGTGCTGGCATCCTGACCTCGATCTTCGATCGCTACGCTCCGATGAAGTCCGGCCACATGTCCGGTCGTCAGAACGGCGTACTGGTGTCGGTCGAGACCGGCAAGGCTCTGACCTACTCGCTGGAAACCCTGCAGGCGCGCGGCAAGCTGTTCGTCGAGCACGGCCAGGAAATCTACAACGGTCAGATCGTTGGTCTGAACAGCCGTGACACCGACATGGGTGTCAACCCTACCAAGGGCAAGAAGCTGGACAACATGCGTGCCTCGGGCAAAGACGAAACCATCGCTCTGGTCCCACCTGTTCGCTTCACACTGGAACAGGCCCTGGAATTCATCCAGGACGACGAGCTGTGCGAAGTCACGCCGAAGTCGATCCGCCTGCGCAAGAAGATCCTGGACGAAGGCGAGCGTACCCGCGCTGCCAAGAAAGCCAAGAACTGAGTCTGTAGTTCAGGTTGATTGAAAAGGCCCCCGGCGCGAAAGCGACCGGGGGTTTTTTTATGCCTGGATTTGGCGCGCTTTGCCCGTGAAGGGCTCGGACCTGCATTCCGTCGCAAGCACCTCCAGTTTCACGGCGCCACGCCGATAGCTCGGACAATATCGAACCCCCTCGAAGGTGTCTCCGTGAGTCTGTTGCCTACCAAGATCATGTCCCGCTTCAGCCTGGGCATCGTGTTCATCCTGCTGGTGACGGCTGCTGCCATCTATGCGGTCATGGTACTCAGCGGCGAGCCCAAGCTGATCCAGTCCAATACCAAGAGTGCCGAGCAATCGGCCACGGCCATCGCTCGGCAACTGTCGGTCGAACTGGGCGAGATCGAAGGGCGCGTCGCAGCATTGGCAAGCCTGGGTGCCACGCTGCCGGCGGACGTAGAGCTGGTGAAAAGCGCGTTGGCGCCGATCATCGACTCCCAAGGTGATGCGGCCATCGCCGGGGGCGGTCTGTGGCCCGAGCCCGATGCGTTCAGCCAGGGCGTGGCACGCCGCAGTTTCTACTGGGCGCGCAGCGGGCAAAGCCTGGGCTATTCCGAGGAGTACAACGCCAGCACCGCCGATGCCTACCACACTGCCGACTGGTACGTGCAGGGCAAGGCATCCGCGCCTGGCCGTTGCGCCTGGTCGCAGGCCTATGAGGACCCGGTCAGCAAGATTCTCATGACCACTTGCACGGTGCCCTACAGCCGAGAAGGACGCTTCGCTGGCGTGGCGACCATCGACCTGACGCTGACCGGCCTGGCCAACTTTCTCAAATCCAACGGTCATGTCACTGGCGGCTATGCGTTCGCCATCGATCCTTCGGGCAAGGTCCTGTACTTTCCGGCCAGCAACGACAAGCCGGCACCGGCTGACGAAGCCGCCATGCTCGCGGCCTATCCCTGGTTCAAGGGCGTTGCCGACTGGCGCAGCAGCGGCCAGCGCGAAGCGCAGACATTCCATGTCGAGCATGACCCGCAGCTGGATGGGCCGGGCTATATCAGTCTCACGCGTGTCCCTGCCAGCGGTTGGGTCGTGGGCCTGGCCACACCGCAGGCACACATGACCGGAATCGCCAGCAAGCTGACCGTCGACATCCTCACCACCTTGCTGCCGATCCTCGCACTGGTGTTCGGCCTGGCTTGGCTGGCCGGGCGTGCGGTGTTCAGCCAGATCACCGAGACCACCGCGCAGATCGACAAGCTGGGCGAGCAGGGCAGTGGCGCCAGTGCCGAGCTGGACGTGGCCCGTCCCGACGAAATCGGCTTGTTGCGTCAGGCGGTCAATCGCTACGCCGGCAACCTGCGCAGCATGCTCAAGGCGATCGCCGACGAGGCGCTGCGCCTGCAGAAGCAGTCCGATGATGTTGCGCGCCTGTCGGTGACCATGGCCGAACGTGCCGAAACCCAGCGCCAGGACAACACGCTGCTGGCCACGGCGATCACCGAGATGTCGTCCAGCGCCCAGGAAGTCGCCTCCAACACCACCGAATGCTCCGACACCGCGCAGCTGTCGTTGTCCACGGCCCGGCAGAGCCAGGGGCACGTGGAACAGAACAGCCAGACCATCAATTCGCTGACTGGCGACATTGCCAGCGTCGCCCAGGCCATCACCAGCCTGGGGCACGACATCGAAAGCGTCAGTGGTGTGCTGGATGTGATCAAGTCGATTTCGGCGCAGACCAACCTCTTGGCGCTCAATGCGGCGATCGAAGCGGCACGGGCCGGTGAGCAGGGACGTGGTTTTGCGGTGGTCGCCGACGAAGTACGCACGCTGGCCGGGCGCACCCAGGCCTCTGCCGACGAGATCCAGCAGATGATCGGCGAGCTGCGTCAGGCCTCGGTGAAGGCGGTCAATACCATGGTGGCGGGCGAAGACCGCACACGCACCGTGGTGCAGCAGGCCGATGTCCTGAGCGCATCACTGGGCAGCACCGTGGTGGGCTTCGACGATATCGTCCAGCGCACCCAACAGATCGCCGTGGCGGCTCAAGAGCAGAGTCATGTGACGCAGGAAATCAACGAACTGGCAGTGCGTATTCACGCGGCCAGCGAAGATGGCGCACGTGATGCCTCCAGTCTCAGCGAGCTGAGCCAAGGCATGCAGGCGCTGTCGACGCGTCTGGCGGGGTTGAGCCGACAGGCTTGATCAATCCTTCAGCCCTGGCGCACGACCGGCTTGGGCTGGTAGGCGCAGTAGCCTGGGCGCGGGCCGATCTTCGGATGGTTGCGGCACGTGTCCGGGCGCTTTTCATAGATCGTGCAGAGGCGGCTTTTCTTGT
>JARDZH010000369.1 GCA_029240955.1 Pseudomonas sp.
CAGCAAGACGCTTAGAGCTTGGCCTTCACCGCCGCCAGCGCATCCTTGTCATCAATGGTTTTCACGCCATCAAGCCACTTCTCCAGCACGGCCGGGTTGGCCTTGATCCATGCCTTGGCGGCCTGTGTATTGTTGACCTTCTTGCCGGCAACCTCCGCCATGATGCTGTTTTCCATGTCCAGCGTGAAACTCAGGTTGGTCAGCAGCTTCGCCACATTGGGGCAGGCCTGTGCATATCCCTTACGCGTCAGCGTATAAACCGAGCCGGTATCGCCGAAATATTTTTCGCCACCTTTGAGATAGCGCATGCCCTTGATCTGCACGTTCATCGGGTGCGGCGTCCAGCCAAGGAAGGCCACGAACGACTGGCGCTTCACGTTCCGGTTCACCTCGGCAAGCATCGCCTGCTCACTGGATTCGACCAGCTTCCATTCGCCCAGATCAAACTCGTTGTTCTTGATGATTTCCTGCAGTGACTGGTTGGCCGGCGCACCGGAACCGATCCCGTAAATCTTCTTGCTGAACTTGTCTGCGAACTTGTTCAGGTCGGAAAAGTTATGCACACCCGCTTCCCAGACGTAATCAGGCACGGCCAAGGTGAACTCGGTGCCTTCCAGATTTTTCGCCAGCTGCGTCACGTCGCCGGTCGCAATGAACTTGTCGTAGAACCCTTGTTGCGCAGGCATCCAGTTACCCAGAAACACGTCCAGCTGCCCGTCTTTCAGACCGCCGTAAGCAATCGGGACCGCAAGCGTGTCGACCTTGGTCTTGTAACCCATGCCGTCCAGCAGCAGGCCGGTAATAGCGTTGGTGGCCGCGATATCACTCCAGCCCGGATCCGCCATCTTCACGGTGCTGCAGCTGCTCTCGTCCGCATGCGCGGCAAGGCACCCCAGTGTCATGACGCTTGCCGCAAGTGCTGTGGATAACTTTTTCATTCACGTACCCCTTTGGTTTTTCTTGGTTTTGGCAGGGTTTCAAAGCTGCGGATAACGTGCCTTGCGCTCCAGATCGTCCAGATCAATATGGTTGCGCATGTACTGCTGACTGGCGTCTACCAGTGGCTGGTGATCCCAACTCTTCAGCTTGCCGGTTGCCAGGGCGCGCGCGACGAAGCGTCGGCGGCGCTGGCTGGCGAGCACTTTGTCGTGTATCGCCGGTATGTTCCATTTGGCTCGCGCTTCGGCGAGAAACGCCTCGAACACCTGTTGATGGACAGGCGAGCCGCTCAAATTTTCCACTTCTTTCGGGTCGTTGCGCAGGTCGAACAGCAGGCACGGGTCCTGTTCCGAGTACACGAACTTGTAACGGTCGCGTCGAATCATCATCAGCGGACTCGTGGTGCCCTCCGCCATGTATTCGCCGAACACCTCATCATGGCCGCCCTCGCCTTTCAAATGCGGCATCAACGAGCGGCCGTCCAGCGGCATGCTGCTGTCCACTTCGCCCTCAGCGATATCGACAAAGGTCGGCAACAGATCCGCAGTCGACACCGATGCGCTGACGCGACCTGGCTTGAATTGCCCCGGCGCGTAAACCAGCAACGGCACACGCGCGGCCATCTCGAACCAGTGCATTTTGTACCACAGGCCTTTTTCACCCAGCATGTCGCCATGATCGCCAGAGAACACAATGATGGTGTCCTGCGCCAGGCCGACTTCTTCAAGCGTGCTCAACAGCTTGCCGACGTTGTCATCGATGTAGCTGCACGCACCGAAGTAGGCGCGTCGTGCATCACGAATCTTGTGCTCGGGCAGCGGTTTGTCCCATAGATCGTAGACCTTGAGCAGCCGCTTGGAATGAGGATCGAGTGCATCCTGATCCGCCGGCTGCTCGGGCATTGGAATCTGCTCGTCGGTGTACAGGTCCCAGAAGGGTTTGGGGATGGTGTAGGGATCGTGCGGATGAGTCATGGACACCGTCAGACAGAACGGCGCATCGCCGTCCTGACGTACGTGGTCGTACAGGTATTGCCGTGCCTTGAAGACCACTTCTTCGTCAAAATCCAGCTGATTGGTGCGCACGCTCGGTCCTGCTTGCAGCACCGACGACATGTTGTGGTACCAGGTCGGGCGTACGTCCGGCTCGTCCCAATTCACCGCCCAGCCGTAGTCGGCGGGATAGATATCGCTGGTCAGGCGCTCTTCGTAACCATGCAACTGATCCGGCCCACAGAAGTGCATCTTGCCTGACAGTGCCGTTTTGTAGCCGAGCGCGCGCAGGTAATGGGCATAGGTCGGAATGTCTGCAGGGAAATCGGCCGCGTTGTCATTAGCACCGATCTGGCTGGGAAGCTGGCCGCTGACCAGCGTAAAACGCGACGGTGCGCAGAGTGGGCTGTTGCAGTAAGCAGAGTCGAACACCACGCCTTCGGCCGCCAGGCGGCTCAGGTTCGGCATCTTGATCGGGGACGAGACGTAGAACGGCAACATTGGCGCGGCCATTTGATCGGCCATGATGAAAAGAATATTTTTGCGCTTCATGTAATCGCGGCATCCCATAGTGAACAGTTATGCGAAAGTGCTGTGCGTCAGAATGAAGTCGTGGGGCTAGAGCGTAAAGCCCATATGCGGCAATACCCAGGATAAGGTCAGCTTATGTTTGAATCGCTCGGTGACATGTCGCTCGATCTGCTGCGAGTGTTCGAAGCAGCGGCCCGCTTGCGCAGTTTCACGGCGGCAGCCATTGAACTGGGGACGACTCAACCTGCGGTCAGTCAGCAGATCAAGCGCCTTGAAGAGCAACTCGCCACCCGGCTTTTCGACCGCATCTACCGCGGCATCGAGCTGACCGACGCGGGCGAAGTGCTGTTCAACCATGTGCAAACCGGCCTGCAATCCATGGACAGTGGGCTCGTCGCAATCACTGATCGGCACCAGCATGAAGTGCTGCAGGTCGCGACGGATTTTGCGTTCGCCTCCTATTGGCTGATGCCCCGTTTGCATCGCTTCCACAAGCTCAATCCGGACGTCGACGTCAGCCTGGTCACCAGCGAGCGCACGCACAGCATGCTACGCACCGATGTCGACGTGGCGATATTGTTCGGCGACGGCCGCTTCCGTCAGGGCGAAAGTCGCTGGCTGTTCAATGAAGAGGTCTTCCCGGTCTGTAGTCCGCAGCTGGTCGCAGGGCGGGAGATGCCGCTTCCCAACGAAGCGCTGAAAAAATTCCCGCTGTTGCACCTGCGCAGTGAAGGCAGCAATAACTGGTTCGACTGGAGCGGTGTGTTTCGCGCGTTGGGCATTGCCCAGGTGCCCGCCCCCGGCCCGTTGCGCTTCGACAATTACACCTTGCTGATTCAGGCAGCCATTGGCGGTCAGGGCGTTGCGATTGGTTGGCGGCACCTGATCGACGATCTCCTCGAACAGGGTCTGCTCTGCCGCCCGGTAGAGGGCACGGCCATCTCGGCTTATGGCTATTACGTGGTGCTTCCGCAACGCAAGCGCAGGGTGCAACTCGTCCAGCAGTTCGTAGACTGGCTGGGGAGCGAACAGGCGGAAAGCGGCGATTCGCTGGCGGGCAAGCCGCTACCGTCCATTGCGATTTGATGACGACACGCTGCCGGACTCGCGGACCGTGTATCGCGTCACAAACCGTTCGTAAGATCTTTCCGAAAGAATTGAACGAAAGCAAAAAGCCATTGTCAGGCGCGATTCGCAGCTTATAATCCCGCACCCTTGTGCTGGATCCAATCCGCACAAGACCACTCCGGCAGCTTCGCTGCCTTGAACAGACGGACCTGTATAGCGAGCGCGAGTGCGCGTGCTATCGACTTCAGGGATTGAAAGCATGTCAACTCGTGTCTTGACCGCGCTTGCGCTGGTCACCGCTGTGCAACTGACGGGCTGCGCCGCCTTCCGCAGTTACGACTCCGAACTCAAAGAGACCAACCAGCAGCT
>JARDZH010000370.1 GCA_029240955.1 Pseudomonas sp.
GGAGAGGAGAGCAGAGGCCAAGGGCGCGGCCCTTCAAAAAAAAAACGGCGCGCAAGGGGGTTGCGCGCCGAGTGCCAGTCCGATGGCGAGTCAGCAGAAACGGTCGAGGTTCAACGCACCAGGCAAGGCTGCTTGTTGTTGAACTTCCAGTCGCGGATCAAGAACTGCATGGCGACCGCGTCGTCGCGCGCGCCCAGGCCCATGCCTTTGTACAGCTCGTGAGCCTTGTGCACCTGGTCCATGTCCAGTTCCACACCCAGGCCCGGTTTCTTCGGCACTTCCACGTGACCGCCGACGATCTGCAGCGGCTCTTTGGTCAGGCGCTGGCCGTCCTGCCAGATCCAGTGAGTGTCGATCGCGGTGATATCGCCCGGTGCGGCAGCGGCCACGTGGGTGAACATCGCCAGGGAAATATCGAAGTGGTTGTTGGAATGCGAACCCCAGGTCAGGCCCCATTCGTTGCACATCTGTGCCACGCGCACCGAACCCTGCATGGTCCAGAAGTGCGGGTCGGCCAGCGGGATGTCCACCGATTGCAGCTGGATGGCGTGACCCATTTCGCGCCAGTCAGTGGCGATCATGTTGGTCGCGGTGCGCAGACCGGTAGCGCGGCGGAATTCGGCCATGACTTCGCGACCGGAGAAACCGTTCTCCGCGCCGCACGGGTCTTCGGCGTAGGCCAGCACGTGGTGCTGATCGCGGCACAGACGAATGGCTTCTTTCAACGACCAGGCCCCGTTGGGGTCCAGGGTGATGCGTGCTTCAGGGAAGCGTTCGGCTAGCGCGGTGACCGCTTCGATTTCTTCGTCGCCGCGCAGCACGCCGCCTTTGAGTTTGAAGTCCTGGAAGCCATAACGCTGCTGAGCCGCTTCGGCCAGACGCACCACTGCCTCTGGGGTCAGCGCCTGCTCGTGGCGAACCCGGAACCAGTCATTGTCGGCATCCGGCTCGCTGCGGTAGGCAAGATCGGTCTTGCCCTGATCGCCGACGTAGAACAGGTAGCCCAGCATCTCAACGCTGTCGCGCTGCTGACCTTCGCCAAGCAGCGCGGCGACCGGCACTTGCAGATGCTGACCCAGCAAGTCGAGCAGGGCGGCTTCCAGTGCAGTCACGGCGTGAATGGTGATGCGCAGGTCGAACGTCTGCAGACCACGACCGGCCGAATCGCGCTCGGCGAATGCCTTGCGCACGTCGTTGAGAATCTTCTGATAGTTGCCGATGCTGCTGCCGACCACCAGCGAGCGGGCGTCCTCCAGCGTCTGGCGAATACGGTCGCCGCCCGGCACTTCGCCGACGCCGGTGTTACCGGCGTTGTCCTTGAGGATCACGATGTTGCGGGTGAAGTAAGGGCCGTGGGCGCCGCTGAGGTTGAGCAGCATGTCGTCATGGCCGGCGACCGGGATAACCTGAATCTCGGTGATGACCGGGGTGTTGCTGGCGATTTGCGCGTTCTGAGCGTTCATTGGCGGTTCCTTGGAGTTTTTTGTCAGGCCTGATGATCAGTGTTGAGTCGATGTCTGCACCGCAGCGACCGGAGTCGCGCCGGGTTTGGGCTTGTTGCGTGCGGCGAACACGATGAACGCCGCGATGATCGAGGTCGCGGTGAGGCCGTAGAGACCACCCTGAATCGAGCCGGTGTGTTCTTCGAGCAGGCCGAACGTCGTTGGCGCGACGAAGCCGCCCAGGTTGCCGACCGAGTTGATCAGCGCGATCACCGCCGCGGCGATCCGGGCGTCCAGGTAAGCCTGTGGAATGGGCCAGAACAGCGACGAAGCCGATTTGAAACCCAGCGCCGCGAAGCAGATCGCCACGAAGGCGAAGATCGGGCCACCGGTGGTAGACATGAACATCCCGGCGGCGGCGATCAACAGCGCACACGCCACCCAGGCCTGCTGACGCTTCCATTTGGCCGACAGCGCAGCGAATGCGTACATGCCGACGATCGACAGCAGCCATGGAATGGAGTTGAACATCCCCACTTCGAAGTCGGTCAGGCTGCCCATCTTCTTGATGATGCTCGGCAGCCAGAAGGTGGCGGCGTAGATGGTCAGCTGGATCAGGAAGTAGATCAGGCAGAACAGAATGATCTGGCTGTCCTTGAGCAGCTTGCCGATCGAAGGTTTGATCGGGGTTGCCGCTTCACGCGCCGCCTGCTCGGCGTCGATGGCGTTGACCAGAGCGTCCTGCTCGTCGCGGGTCAGCCACTTGGCGTCATGAGGCTTGGAATCCAGCCAGAACCACACGAAGAAGCACAGCCCGACCGAGAACATGCCTTCGATGAAGTACATCCACTGCCAGCCTTTCATGCCCAGACCGGTGATCTGCAGCAGCAGGCCGGAGAGGGGACCTGAGATCAGCGAAGCGATGGCCGAGCCGCTGAGGAAGATGGCGATCGCCTTGCCGCGCTCGACACCCGGCAACCAGCGGGTGAAGTAGTAGATCACGCCCGGAAAGAAGCCGGCTTCGGCCACGCCCAGCAGAAAGCGCAGGATGTAGAAGTGGGTTTCGTTCTGGATGAACGCCATGCAGGACGCGACGATACCCCAGGTCAGCATGATCCGGGTCAGCCAGATGCGGGCACCGACCTTTTGCAGCAGGATGTTGGAAGGGACCTCGAACAAGGCGTAACCGATGAAGAACAGGCCTGCACCAAAGCCATAGGCTGCGGCGCCGATGCCCAGGTCGGTTTCCATGTGCGAGCGCACGAAGCCGATGTTCACCCGGTCGATGTAATTGACGATAAACATGATGACGAAAAGCGGCAGGACATGACGTTTGACTTTGGATACGGCCGATTGCAGAACCGGATCCATGCCGCCGACCATCCCGGGATTGGATGTACTCACAGTTGAATCTCCCACTCGTTGTTTTTATGCGGGTTTTTGCAAAGTGTGTGCTTTGCAGGTGAGTCATCATACAAGTTCGGCCCTCCTGCGCAAGCCCCGTCCAGCATTTATTAGTCACATCAGTAAAGTTGTCATACAAGTCAGACAAGCTGCACACGCGCTGCGATGCGGCTGGGTGCTATGATCGCCGCGATCTTGCCCCGGCAAACCGGAAAGACCAGACAACCTTGAGCCACCGGACATCTCCCCATGCACGAGCCCGACAGTTCCGCCCCCAAGCGCCGGCAGCACAGTCTTGCGACTGATCTGGTCACCGAACTGAGTCAGCGCATTCTGCTGGGCAAGATCGCGCCGGGGCAGAAGTTGCCTTCGGAGAACGAGATCGTTCGCGAACATGGCGTTAGCCGCACGGTGGTGCGCGAGGCGATTTCCAAGCTGCAGGCCTCAGGGCTGGTGGTCACGCACCACGGTGTAGGCACTTTTGTACTGGAACGCGCGGATCAGACCGGTTTGCGCCTCAAGGTCGAGACGGTTTCAAGGGTCCGCGACATTCTGGAGCTGCGCCTGGGCCTTGAAACCCAAGCCGTCGCCCTGGCGGCCGTGCGCCGTACCGACGAGCAACTGGCAGCGATGCGCCAGGCGCTGGACGACTATCAGGACTTGCTGGCCAACGAAGACAGCTGTGTCGAAGCCGACAAGCGCTTCCACATGCTCATCGCCGAGGCCACTGGCAACCCTTACTACATCGAGATCATGCAGCACCTGGGCAGCGCGATCATTCCGCGCACCCGCATCGCGTCAAGCGAGCGGGCCGGTGCCAATCTGGCGCATCACGGTTATCTGGCCAACCTCGAACACGAAGCGCTGCTCAGCGCGATTCGCCGCAAGGACCCTGACGCTGCGCGCGCGGCGATGTGGACTCACTTGAGCAACAGCCGCGAACGCCTGGTGCCGCTGGAGTAGCGCCGGTCATTCTTCTGCTTTTGCCGCTGCCAGCACTTGCAGCAGGACCTGCGACTGCCAGTCGAAATACGGATTGAACGTCAGGCG
>JARDZH010000371.1 GCA_029240955.1 Pseudomonas sp.
TTGGCCGACGCCGTAGCCACCGCCGGTCCAGCCGGTGTTGACCAGGTAGACCTTGGAGCCGAAGCCGCGGATGCGCTTGATCAGCAGCTCGGCGTATTCGCCTGCCGGACGCGGGAAGAACGGCGCGCCGAAGCAAGTCGAGAAGGTCGACTTGATGCCGCTGCCCGAACCCATTTCAGTCGAGCCCACCAGCGCGGTGTAACCGGACAGGAAGTGATAGGCAGCCTGTTCTTCGCTGAGGATCGACACTGGCGGCAGGACGCCGGTCAGGTCGCAAGTCAGGAAGATCACGGCGTTCGGCTCACCACCGAGGTTCTTCGGCGCGCGCTTCTCGATCAGTTCGCGCGGGTACGCGGCACGGCTGTTCTGGGTCAGGCTGTCATCGGCGTAGTCGGCTTTCTTGTCGGCATCGAGCACGACGTTTTCCAGCACGGCGCCGTGCTGGATGGCCTTCCAGATGACTGGCTCGTTCTTCTCCGACAAGTCGATGCATTTGGCGTAGCAGCCGCCTTCGATGTTGAACACCACGCCCACGCCCCAGCCGTGCTCGTCGTCACCGATCAGGTAACGGCTTTCGTCAGCCGACAGGGTGGTCTTGCCGGTACCCGAGAGACCGAAGAACAGCGTCACGTCCCCCTCTTCGCCCATGTTGGCGGCGCAGTGCATCGGCAACACGTCGGCAGCCGGCAGCAGGAAGTTCTGTACCGAGAACATCGCTTTCTTCATTTCGCCGGCATAGCGCATGCCTGCGATCAATACCTTGCGGGCCGCGAAGTTGATGATCACGGTGCCGTCGGAGTTGGTGCCATCGCGCTCTGGAACGCATTCGAACTCAGGTGCGTTGAGTACTTGCCACTCGTCCTTGCCACCCGCGTTGTACTGCTCGGGGTTGATGAACAGGCAACGGCCAAACAGGTTGTGCCAGGCAGTCTGGGTAGTCATCTTGACCGGCAGGTAGTGCGCCGGATCAGACCCTACATGCACATGGGAAACGAACCGCTCGCGCTCGCCCAGATAGGCTTCGACACGATCCCAGAGGGCATCGAACTTGTCGGCCGGGAACTTGCGGTTGATGGGCCCCCAGGCAATTGCGTCCTGAGTAGTGGGCTCTTCAACGATGAAACGGTCGACTGGCGAGCGACCGGTACGATGGCCGGTACGTACGACCAGAGCGCCAGTATCGGCAAGCTCGCCTTCACCACGGTTCAGGGCTTCTTTAACCAGATCATCGACAGTCAGATCGGCGTACACGGCGTTTTTGGCTTGCGTCATGAGGTTCCCCGTCGGCTCTGGGCCGAGTGCTCCAAACGTTTTGTAGTAAGTTTACAACAACCACTACAGCTAAAAAGTGGGCCGGATTATGCCAGAAACCTTCGAAAAGAATAGCTTCCTCCCGTCGATAACGGCGTTATTCCGGCGTTCGTTTGATAATTTACCGCGACTAAATCGCTTCAGTGACGGGTATCTGACGGTGCGTCGACACCAGCGCCACTGAAGAGCTGGTCGACGTCAGTTGCGTCAAACAAGTACCGCTGGTTGCAGAACTGGCAGTCGATTTCCACCGTACCGCCGTGCTCCTTGAGCAGCTCACGCGCATCGTCGTGCCCAAGACTGACCAGGGCGCGCGCAGAGCGCTCCCGCGAGCAGCTGCAGCGAAACCGGATGGGCTGGATGTCGAAAAGCCGTAACGCCTGTTCGTGGTACAAGCGGTACAACACAGTTTCGTTATCCAGGCCCAACAGTTCCTCGGCCGTGAGGGTATCGGCCAAAGTCGTAACGTTCTTCCAGCTTTCGGCGCGATCGTCTTCGTCCTTGATCACTGCAGCGGGCAGTTGCTGCAAAAGCAGGCCACGGGCACGAGTGCCGTCGGCCTTGAGCCAGAAGCGCGTGCCAAGCTGTTCGGAAAGGGCGAAATAGTTCGAGAAGCTGGCCGACAGGTCGGCCCCTTCCAGATCGACGATGCCTTGGTAGCGCTGACCTTCGGTAGGGTCGATGGTCATCGCCAACGTGCCGCCTGGCATGAGTTCGGGCAACCCGTCGGTGTCGCTGATCCGGTCGGCATGAAAACGCGCCAGACCGCGAATCTCGCGCTCGCTGGAACATTCGATCATCAGCAACGGCACTGGGCCTTCCGAACGCGCTTGCAGAATCAGCAAGCCATCGAATTTGAGCGTGCCCACCAGCAACGACGCTGCAGCCATGAACTCGCCCAGCAATAATTGCACCGGCAATGGATAGTCGTGCTTGGCCAGGACCTCGGCGTAGCTACGTTCCAATGCTACCGCCTCACCGCGTACATCGGCGTCGTCGAAAATAAAGCGTTGGGTGAAATCGGCTTCAGGAAGATCGTGCATAAGTCCAGTATCTGAGAATGGTGACAAAATGTGTAGCGGCTTTTATAAAGCCCGCTTCAGAGCGCTCGCTTGATCGCTCACTGCCCTGTGGATGTAGAGGTATCTTATGAACAAAGCCCCACTGTTCCAAACCAGGTGGAACGTTAGCGGCTTGCTGCTCTGTAATTCAATCCCGATCGTGCTGTTGTGTTTCTGGTTATGGCCTATTGGCCATCATTTGTGTACAGCATTCGACGAATGGCTGTTCCGCCTGCTCAATACGCCCCTGGCCAGCAGCACCGCCTGGCGCTACGTGTGGACCCTGGGCAGCCTGCGGCCCTTCGATATCGTAGTCGGATTGATCATGCTGGCGTTGCTGATCCGCGGCAATTGGGTGTTCAAGGCCGCACAGGTGCGCCAGGCCTTTTTCGGCTTCATTGCCGTGCTGCTGCTCTTAGTGGTGGTGCGTGCCCTGTTTTCCAAGTGGATACATGCAATGGGCTGGGACCATGACAGCCCGAGCATGGTCTTGGATCATCCGGTGCTGCTCAGCGATTGGTACCCACATCTGGAGCGCCACTGGGAACTCAAGGACCGCTCCAGCCAGAGCTTTCCGGGCGATCATGCCTCGGTGCTGCTGATCTGGGCCTTGTTCCTCAGCGTCTGTACCTGCCGTGTTGGTCAACGGCTGTGCATCTGGGCCTTGGCGCTGGCGTTCATGCTGCCGCGCTTGGTCGCTGGCGCCCATTGGGGCCAGGATGACTACATCGGCGGCGTGTTGATCGCCGTCTGGGCGCTGGGTTGGGGCTACTACACGCCCTTCGCGGCACATGCCTCACGGTGGTTGGTGCGTATCACCGAGCCTGGGTTCAGGCTGCTGCAAAGCGTGCCGGGCGTACGCACCCTGAGCATCATCGGCGGTTGATCGCTCTTGCGCCCAAGCGCTACGTCAATCGCTCGAGCGAAAGCTGAACAATTGCCGGCGCTGTTTCTTGGTTGGCTTGCCGTCGGTGGTCAAGCCCAGTGCACCTGCCTTGCGCATGGCCGCCGCAGCCTCGCGCTTGGCCAGGCTCTGCTCGGTCTCACGATAGAGCGCCTGGGCTTCAGGCGCACCGCGGCGCACGATCGACAGCGCCTCGATGATCACGCTGCGCTCGTCGAAACCGGTGCGTATCTGCAACTCGTCGCCCACGTGCGGTTCCTTGCCCGGCTTGCAGCGCTCACCACGGTAATGCACCTTGCCGCTTTCGATCGCCTCCTTGGCCAGGGCCCGCGTCTTGTAGAAGCGCGCAGCCCACAACCATTTGTCCAGGCGGACCTTTTCCTCTTCTTCCTGCTTGTGCTTCTGTGCCATAGGCTCACCTCGCGAAATGCCGTCATGAAACTGTACTACCGTGCCTGTCGGATGCAAGCGGCGGTCTTTGCGATTACAGTGCACGCACGCTTGCCAAGCGGCGTCCGGGTGGGTTGAATTGATCCGGGCCGCGTCGGTCAAAAGCCTGCTTGCACAGGCCCACCCCTACCTCTTGCGGTTTGCCGATTTGAAGACATTTGACCATCTG
>JARDZH010000372.1 GCA_029240955.1 Pseudomonas sp.
GTTGGTGCAGGAGACCGACCACTTCGCCAGTGTGCGCGGAGCCCGCGTGGTGTTGTTCGATGACGACGGCGTACGCGCGAACATGAGCGCGTCGTGGCTGGCGCAAATGGGCTGGGACGTCTACGTGCTCGATGGCGTCGCCGAGCACGCACTGGTCGGACATGGCGAATGGTATGCACCGGGACCTCAAGCGCCGCAGGCAGAGCAGATCAGCCCGGAAACCCTCGCCGCCTGGCAAACAGAAGGCGGTGTCCAGGTTCTGGACTTCACCACCAGTGCCAATCACGTCAAGCAGCATGTACCCGGCGCGGCCTGGGCCTTGCGTGCGGACCTGGCCAGCGTGCTGGCAGCGCTGCCCGCCGAGCGTTATGTGCTGACCTGCGGCAGCAGCCGGCTGGCGCGTTTCGCCGCGCCGGAAGTGGAAGCCATAACCGGCAAGCCGGTGTTTGTGCTTGAAGGCGGCAATGCGGCCTGGGCTCGCTCGGGACTGCCCGTGGAAACCGGGGATGCGCGGCTTGCTTCGCGCCGCACTGACCGCTATCGCCGCCCTTACGAAGGCGTCGACGCGCCGCGTGAAGCGATGCAAGCGTACCTGGATTGGGAGTTCGGGCTGGTAGAACAACTGGGCCGGGACGGCACTCACGGTTTCAGAGTCATCTGAAGCACTGCCAACGGTCAGCCCAAGCGCAACGCTTGAGGCTGACCGATTCATTCCGCTTCGAACGCCACCTCGCGACTGCGCCGCAGCGTTGGCAACACCATCAGAATGATCACCCCAGCAGTGGCGCACAGCAGCCCGAGCGAGATCGGCCGCTCGACGAATACCGCAAAATCCCCGCGCGAAATCAGCAGCGCACGACGCAGGTTTTCTTCCATCAAAGGTCCGAGCACAAAGCCCAGCAACAGCGGCGCCGGCCCCAGCTTGAGCTTGCCGAACAGGTAGCCGACCACCCCGAACACCAGCATCTGCCACAGGTCGAAAATCGAATTCTGTACCGAAAACACGCCGATCGCGCAGAACACCAGGATGGCCGGGTACATCAGCCGATACGGCACTTTCAGCAGTTTGACCCAGAGCCCGAGCATGGGCAGGTTAAGCGCGACCAGCATCACGTTGCCGATCCACATCGAGACGATCAGACCCCAGAAGAGCTCCGGGTTCTGGCTGATGACCATAGGGCCGGGCTGGATGTTGTGGATGAGCATGGCGCCGATCATCATCGCCATCACCGCGTTGGACGGAATGCCCAGCGTCAACAGTGGGACGAACGAGGTTTGTGCCGCCGCGTTGTTGGCCGACTCAGGGCCCGCTACGCCCTCCAATGCACCCTTGCCGAACGTGTGCGGTTGTCTGGAAACCTTCTTTTCCAGCGCGTAGGAAGAGAACGACGCCAGCGCAGCGCCCCCGCCAGGCAGAATGCCGAGGAATGCGCCCAGGGCCGTGCCTCTCAGCACCGGCGCGGCCATGCGCTTGAAGTCCTCGCGCCGAGGCCAGAGACGTTCCAGCCCTTGAGTGACGGTCTGGCGTACCTCACCGTCCTCGAGGTTGCGCACGATCTCGGCGATGCCGAACAGCCCCATCGCCAGGCACACGAAGTTGAGACCATCGACCAATTCCAGTTGGCCCGCCGTAAAGCGAGCGACACCGGAGTTGACGTCAGTGCCGATCATGCCCAGTAAAAGCCCGACCAGAATCATCCCCACTGCCTGATAGACGGATCCTGAGGCGAGCACCACTGCACCGATCAATCCAAACACCATCAGGGAAAAGTAATCGGCCGGCCCGAAATCCATGGCCAGATCGGTTAGCGGTCCTGCAAAGGCGGCGAGCAACAGCGTGCCGACCGTACCGGCGAAAAATGAACCGAGCGCCGCCGTCGCCAGCGCCAGTCCTGCTTTCCCCTGACGCGCCATCTGGTGGCCGTCAAGCGTGGTCACCACCGACGAAGATTCACCCGGCAGGTTGACAAGGATCGCAGTCGTGGAGCCGCCATACTGCGCGCCGTAATAGATGCCGGCGAGCATGATCAGCGCACTTGTGGGCTCAAGCGCGTAAGTCGTGGGCAACAACATGGCGATGGTTGCGACCGGGCCCAGCCCGGGCAGCACGCCGATCAGCGTTCCGAGCAGGCAACCGGCGAAAGCGTACATAAGGTTCTGCAGCGTGAGGGCGGTGGCGAAACCCAGCGCCAGGTGATTGAGCAATTCCATAGGGATCAACCGAAAACAAGAGGCCATAACGGCAGTGGCAGGCCAAGGCCCAGGACGAATACCAGGGCGCTGAACAGGCTGATCCCGGCGGCATTGGCGAGGCTCGCGCGCCAGGTGAACTCAGCACTGGCCCGGCTGCTCACCAGCACGAGCACGAGGGTGGACACCACCAGCCCCAACAAGGGGAGCAGCACCGCAAACAGTGCCAGCGCGCCAAGCACCCAGCCCAGCGGCTTCCATGCCCAGCGCTCCAGGTGCTGGCGGGGACGCTGGCGCGACCAAGCGCGAACCAGCGCGCCTAAACCCAGACCGGCAAGCCCGAGTCCGAGCCAGAACGGAAAAAAGCCTGCGCCCATCCGCGCCGGGGTACCCAGACCATAGCCGTATGCTCCCCAGGCAAACCCGCTGCCCAACAGCAGATAAAGCAGGCCGACGCTGAAGTCGATGGACTGTCGAGGTGCATTCACAGCCTTTGCCCCCAGCGACGATGCGCAGGCCGTGGCAAGCCCAGGTGCTCGCGCAATGTGGTGCCGCTGTACGCCTGCCGGAACAGCCCGCGCTGACGCAGAATCGGCAACACGCCGTCAACGAACATGTCGAGCCCTTCGGGAAAGTTCGCCGGCATCAGGTTGAAGCCGTCGGCGGCCTCGCCCTCGAACCAGGCGATCAGCTCGTCCGCCACCCGCTGGGGCGTACCGACCAGAATCTTGTGACCGCGAGCTCCGGCTGCGAGGTGGCAGATCTGCCGCAGTGTCAGCCCGTCCCGATGGCTCATGTCGAGCAACAGTTTTGCCCGGCTCTTCATGTTTTCCGGGAGCGGCAGATCCGGCAGCGGCTTATCCAGATCGAAACCGCTGACGTCCTGCCCCAGGCGATCACCGACCAGCAGCAGCGCTGCGTCCAGGTCATTCCACTGCTGTAGACGTTCGAAGCGGGCCTGCGCTTCAGCGTCGGTTGCTCCAAGAATCGGCATGACGCCCGGCATGACCAGGCAATGGTGCGGATCACGACCGTGAGCAACGACCTGGGTCTTGAGGTCGCGATAGAACGCTTGAGCCGTCTCGATATCCTGCTGCGCGGTGAACACCACCTCGGCCACCCGCGCTGCCAGGTTCATGCCCGGGCCGCTGGACCCCGCCTGGATCAGCACCGGGTGGCCTTGCGGGCTGCGGGTCAGATTCAACGGGCCGGCAATCTCGAAGTGCTCGCCGCGATGATCGAGGCTGTGCATCTTGGCAGGGTCCAGATACACCCCGCTCTGCGCGTCGCGCACATACGCATCGTCTTCGAAGCTGTCCCACAAGCCGCGCACTACGTCGACGAATTCCTCGGCAACCGCGTAGCGCTCGTCATGCACCGGGTGCGTGGCACGACTGAAGTTTGCGGCGCTGTCGTAGCCCGTAGTGACCACGTTCCACGCCGCGCGCCCGTTGGAGATGTGGTCGAGCGTGCCGAACTGGCGGGCGACCGTGAAAGGTTCGCCATAGGTCGTGGATGCGGTCGCGGCCAGGCCGATGCGATCGGTCGAACCGGCCAGCGCACCGAGCAGTGTCAGCGGCTCGAAACGGGCAATCATCGACGGATGCTCCTTCGGGCCGGTAACCAGTTTGTCGCCGAAGAACACCATGTCCAGGCACGCGCGTTCCGCGTCCTGAGTGAGCTTGCGAATGAGCGGCTGCCGCTTTGCGCGCCCGGGTAGCGCCAACCGCTGGCATGATGCCCCGCAGCCTGAATGAACAGGCCAAGGCGCATGTGTTGAAGTGTCTGGCTCATGAAAGTCTCAGTAGGTCATGGACGGGATAAGGTGGTCATTAATTGCTGCAGTGACTGGGCGTCGTGCAGAGCAGCGACTGCGGCCAGCAAGTCCTGGCCCCTGGCAGGGTTGCCAGCGGCCGCGAGGAGTTTTTCGTGTGGGTCGCCTGGGCGAGGTGCATCGGCGCGCACTGTCCGGCGGCCGCCGCGCACGTCGAGCAGCTCCACTACGGAGAACCGCGCAAACGGGGGCTGGGTGATCGACGGCGCGTCAGCGTCGACCACGACCTTCACGTACTCCATCAATCGGCGAACGGCAGGGTCGATGCCATCCTTGTCGAAGGCGCCCGCTTGCAGATGCCCGTTCAGCGAAGCATGGGCCACCACGTATTCAACGCTGAAGCGGCCGCCGGCTCGGTCGTCCGGCAGCCGGGTCGCAAGGGGCGTGGTCAGGCCCGGCGGGAAAGTGACGGTGATACGTTCGATGTCCGGCGCATCCGGTCCACGCTCGGCATGCAGTTGCAGGGCCGCGTCCGCTGCATGATGGGTCGCCGCACAAGAGGCATAGCGCTTGAAGATCAGTCCCGGTGTCACGATCTGCCAAGCGTCATGTGGCGCAAGCAGCCGTTCAGGCGCCGCCTGACCGAAACCGTAAACCTCCAGAAAACCGCCTTCACCTGCCAGGCTTTCCGTGGCACCGCCCAGCCCCGCCTCGGCCAGCAGCGCGCTGCTCAAGCCGTTACGCGCGGC
>JARDZH010000373.1 GCA_029240955.1 Pseudomonas sp.
AGGCGGGAACGCAGAATGCCTTCGCCACTGGCGGCGGCCAGATAATGCGTATTGCCCATTCGCGCGTGGTCGCCATGACCGTGAGTGATTACCGCTCGCTCCACCAGTCGCCACGGGTCAATGTAGAAATCACCGGGTGGGCAATACAAACCTTCGGGCCGAGCAATGACAAGGTCCATGGGACAACCATATGGATGGGCTTGTTAGCTATGAGCCGGAGCGTTGCGGGAAGTTCGGGGGAGTTTAGCAGCGCCGCGGGCCGGTCCTTCCCGCTCATGCAGGAAGGACCGGTACACGCTTATTTGCCGGGCGTCAGGGTCAGGCGCTGCTTGCCATAACCCTTTTCATAGTTCTGCTGTTGCAGCGGAATCGACATGTACTGCGCCTTGAGCCACGGCTCGGCGCTGTTGCCGAAGTAAGGACTGGCCGGGTTGCCGGACTGCCCGGTACTGATCAGGCCGAGCATCGGTTCGACGAGGCTGAAGTCGATGATCATGCGCAGAGCCGGAGCGCTGCGCGCATCCAGATTGCTGCCCCAAGCGTAACCGGAACCATTGAGCGTACTGTGATCGCCGCCGATTGCCGCAGGCTGCAACTTCGGCGCGCTCCCGCTGGTGTATTTAGCCAACGGCAGCGCCTGCGCAGTGTCGGTCTGGCGGTGCAGCTTGCCCCATTGCCAGGCTTTGTGATCGGCGCCGAGCACGCTGTCGCCACGGGTGATGGCGGCGGCCAGGCTGCGCGCCAGAATCGCCGGTTTGTCTTCCTGCTGCGGGGTCTTGATGTCGTCCCAGTAAGGGCTGTCATCGCGACCCAGCAGATGATCGGCCTGCGCGGAATACGAGGTGCCGGCGTTCGCGACCAGCGCCTGCCACGCCGGGCTGTCTTCCGGACCCAACTCATCGAGGAAGGTCTGGCGAGCGCTTTCCTGCAGGAACAATTCGTACAGCGCGGCATCCGCCGAGCCTGGGGTGAGTCGTCCGTCAAACGCCATCAGGCGGGTGTAGGCTTCGCGCGCCTTGCTGCGCTCGGCCTCCGGCAGCGCGTCGATGGCCTGCTTGAGCGGCTTGCTCATGCCCGGTGCCTCGAACATGGTCTTGAGCTTGGCCGCGAAGGTGGTCGTCTGGTCATACTGCATCGCGATTGTGCTGCGCGTGTCCTGCTTGCCGCCGTTGGCCAGTTCGGCAATGCGCTCGGCGCGCTCAGGCCCGGCCCAGGAGTTGGACAGCTGCATGCCGTAGCCTTTCGGAATGGTCCGCTGGTTGGCGGTTGCCAGCCAGCCCTGACGCGGATCCTGATCGTACGGGTGCAGCATCGGGTCGGCAAAACCGTCCCAGTCGTACTGGCTTTCCCAGCCCGGTGACGGCACCAGACCCAGCCCGTCACGGCGGTTCGGGAAGCGACCGGTGACCTGCCAGCCGATGTTCGACGCATCGGCAAAGACCATGTTCAGGGTGATGGCGCGGATCTCGCGACTGGTGTCGAACGCGCGGTCCACTTTTGGCGCGCGGGACAGGTCGAAGAACGCATCGAGGCTCTTGTCCTCTTTGAAGTCCGGGGTCTGCAACGCAAGGCCCAGGCCGTTGCCGAGCGCAGTAGTACCGGTACTGAGCAGCGCGCCGTGACGAGTGGCGTAAAACGTTTCGCGTACCGGGCGGCTGCCTTTGACGAGGAAGGTTTCTTCATGAGCAATCGCCGGTTGCCATCTGCCATCCGCCATGTAGAACAAGCGGTTGTTCTCGCGCTTGAGCTTCTCGATGAACAGGTCCTGATTGTCGCCTTTGACGCTGCTCATGCTCCAGGCCAGTTTGCCGTTGAAACCGCTGAGCACCAATGGCAGGCCGGCAAGCGTTACGCCCGATACCTGATATTTGGGGGCACGGATCTGTACCAGGCTCCAGGCGGACGCATCGCCTGCCGGTAACTGAATGTCGGCGGCCAGCAGGCTTTTACCGCTGCGGCTGCGTTGCGGCGCGATGGCCCAGTTGCTCGATGCCGCAGCACCCAGCATGTTGAAGTCGGTGAGCTGCAAGGCGACTTTGTTCAGGTCGTCCAGGCCGGTCACTTGCTGTGCGAGGCTCAGGCCCTTGAGTTTGTCAGCCTCGGCAAACGGCAGCGCTTCGTCGGGGTAGGTTGGCAGCAGCCAGGCGAGTTTGTCCGCGCCGACTTTACGCGCCAGCACCAGCGCCGACAGTTCCTGTTGCAGGTTCACCGACTGGCTGAAGTTCAACAGGCTGAAGATCAGTGCCGAGTCTTCAGGCTTCCAGTACTCGGGGCGATAGCCCGTGCTGGCGAGGTCGGCCGGCAGCTTGTCGCGGTAACGGAACAGGTAAGCGTTGACGCCGCGCGCGTACACGTCGAAAAAGCGTTTGAGGCGCGGCGATGCAGCGTTATACAGCTCGCTGGCGCTCTGCTTGAGATTGGCCGAACGCATCAGGCGGTCGACTTCCAGCGCGTCCGCACCAGCCATTTCGGCAAGCCGGCCTTGCGCCAACAGCCGCATGCCGAGCATTTGCGTGATGCGATCACCGGCGTGCACATAACCCAGCGTGAACAGTGCGTCGTGGTAAGAACTGCTTTCGATCAGCGGCATGCCAAGCATGTTGCGGCGTACCGACACGTTCTGCGCCAGCCCTTTGACCGGAAAAGTGCCGGCGGCAGGCAGCAAGGTATCCTGATCACCACCGCCCAACTGGCAGCCCGCAAGGCTGAAAAAGCCCGTCGCAGCGGCGACAAGGCCCAATCGAGGGAGAAAACGTGAGAAGGCTGGCGAGGCCATGGCGAGCTCCAGAAAAGGACGGCGTGCAAAAGCCGCTACGTTAGTGAGCGGCCTCGCACCACGCAAGACGGCCAGACGTGTTTATTTCAGGATTTTTCCAGGTCCGCAAACGCCGTAGGAGCGGCTTTAGTCGCGAGAGGGCGGTACAGCCGCAACATGTATCGACAGGCACGACGCCTCTCGGGGCTGAAGCCACTCCCACAGACATCGCGCAGATCTGTGGGTGCGACGAGGCCAGGCCACACACCTCAAACCTTCGGCGGGTTGATCTCGTCCGCCAGCGCATAGGCCCGCTTGGTCGCTTCCCGATTGGCGATGGTGTCGAACCAGCGCTTGAGGTGCGGGAAATCGTTGAGATCCTGTTCCTGAAAGGTGTGCGGAACGATCCAAGGATAGATCGCCATGTCGGCGATGCTGTACTCGCTGCCCGCCACAAAATCCCGGTCCGCCAGACGCTTGTTGAGCACGCCGTAAAGCCGAGCGGTTTCCTTGACGTAGCGCTCGATGGCGTACGGGATCTTTTCTTTGGCGAAGCGATTGAAGTGATGGTTCTGTCCGGCCATCGGGCCGAGGCCGCCCATTTGCCAGAACAACCATTGCAGCGCTTCCTGACGTCCGCGCGGGTCCTGCGGGATGAAGCGGCCGGTTTTCTCTGCCAGATACAGCAGGATCGCGCCGGACTCGAACAGGCTCAGCGGTTCACCGCCGTCGGCTGGCTCGTGATCGACAATGGCCGGGATGCGATTGTTGGGGGCAATTTTCAGAAATTCGGGTTTGAACTGCTCGTCCTTGCCAATGTTGACCGGAAAGATCTTGTACGGCAGGCCGGCTTCTTCAAGAAACAGGGTGATCTTGTGGCCGTTGGGCGTGGTCCAGTAGTGAAGGTCGATCATTGAAAGCTCCATGTGGATGCGCGAAGCCCTCTGTTTTACTCCTTCGATAGCCGCGCACACAAATGAAAACGGCCTGCATTACAGGCCGTTGGCAAAACACTCAGGGCATCAGGCGACGTGGCATTTCTTGAATTTCTTGTCGCTGCCGCATGGGCATGGATCGTTACGGCCGACGTCTTTCAGCGCATTGCGTACTGGCTCCTGATGAGCGTGA
>JARDZH010000374.1 GCA_029240955.1 Pseudomonas sp.
TGGGCTTCGACATCAAGCAGAACTCGGTCGATGCCATGCCCGAGCTGCCGTTCAAGATCATGATGAACGTCGGCAACCCCGATCGCGCGTTCGATTTCGCCCAGTTGCCCAACGCCGGTGTCGGCCTGGCGCGCCTGGAATTCATCATCAACCGCATGATCGGCGTGCACCCCAAGGCGCTGCTCAACTACGCCAGCCTGCCGGCTGATATCAAAGACAGCGTCGACAAGCGCATCGCGGGCTACGACGATCCTGTCGGGTTCTACGTCGAGAAACTGGTCGAGGGCATCAGCACCCTGGCCGCCGCCTTCACACCGAAGAAAGTCATCGTGCGCCTGTCGGACTTCAAGTCCAACGAGTACGCCAACCTGATCGGCGGCAAGCTGTACGAGCCGGAAGAAGAGAACCCGATGCTGGGCTTCCGCGGCGCTTCGCGTTACATCAGCGAAAACTTCCGCGACTGCTTCGAGCTGGAATGCCGTGCGCTCAAGCGCGTGCGCGAAGACATGGGCTTGTCCAACGTCGAAATCATGGTGCCGTTCGTACGGACCCTGGGCGAGGCGAGTCAGGTCATCGAACTGCTGGCGGCCAACGGCCTCAAGCGTGGCGAGAACGGTCTGCGCATCATCATGATGTGCGAGCTGCCCTCCAATGCGATCCTGGCCGAAGAATTCCTTGAATACTTCGACGGCTTCTCCATTGGCTCCAACGACCTGACTCAGCTCACGCTGGGCCTGGACCGCGACTCCGGGGTCATCGCCCATCTGTTCGATGAGCGCAATCCGGCGGTCAAGAAGCTGCTGTCCAATGCAATCGCTGCCTGCAACAAGGCCGGCAAGTACATCGGGATTTGCGGTCAGGGTCCTTCCGACCACCCGGATCTGGCGCGCTGGCTGATGGAGCAGGGCATCGAGAGCGTTTCGCTGAACCCCGACTCGGTCCTGGAAACCTGGTTCTTCCTCGCGGAAGGTCAGGCCCCGGCCTGATGTGACGCACACATGACCTGAGCCGTCAGCTGGTTCAGGTGTTTTACGAAAGGCGGTTTTCTCGGAAACCGCCTTTTTCATGCGGCGCCGAAAACGAGGCGCTGCGTGGCTTGAGTGGCACGCCGTTTCATCCCGTCTTTCAGAGCCCGCAAAGGCTTTCGAGTCCAGATAAAGAGCACTATGCAAAGCAGCAGCCATCTTTTTCCCGTTGCCCTGATCAGCGCCGAGCGTCGTGGCGATCTGGTCGAGGACGTCTACCGTTTGAAGCCTTGCAACAGCCCTGACTCAAGCGTCGAGCTGGCGCTCACCCGTCTGGGCCTGGCCGATGAGTCGATCGAGGCGTCGGCCGTGCGCGGTGTGCCGGTGATTCTGGTGCACGGCAGCTTTTCCAATCGCCGTTTCTGGTACTCGCCCAAAGGCATCGGCCTGGGGCCGTTTCTGGCGCGGGCCGGCTACGACGTGTGGATCGCCGAAATGCGCGGTCATGGTCTTTCGGCGCGCAACGAACGTTACCGTTTCAACCGCGTGGCGGACTATGCCCGTTACGATCTGCCAGCCATCGCGGCCTTCGTCAGAGAGCAGAGCGGGCAGATTCCTCACTGGATAGGCCACTCGCTGGGCGGCACGACGCTGGCGGCAGCGCTTGGCGGTCGGTATCTGGGTCCAGCGGACGCAGCGTCGGTGGCAGTGTTCGGCAGTCAGATCAGCCGCACCTACTGGCCGCTGAAAGTGCCGCCGCTGCAGTGGTCTGCACGTCTGCTGCTCAAACGGTTCGAACACATTTCCGGCTCGCGCCTCAAGCGCGGCCCTGAAGATGAGCCGATCGGGCTGGTACTCGAAAACATGCGCTGGCAGGGGCTGTTCGGCACATTCGGCGAGCGCGGCAACCCCTGGTGGGACGGGCTCAAGTCAGTGGAAGTGCCGGTGCTGGCAGTGGCTGCCGCCGGAGATCATCAGGACCCGATCTGGGCGTGCCGGATGCTGTTCGAGCAGATCGGCTCCGAGCACAAAGAGTTTCTGGTGCTGGGACGCCAGCACGGGTTCAGCGAGGATTTCGGTCATGTCGACATGATCGTCAGCAAGACCGCGCAGCACGAAGTCTGGCCGCGGGTTGCCGCCTGGCTCAAAGCGCGCAGCGCGCCTCACGGCGACTCGCTGCGCGAAACCCCGCAGCTGGTCGCAACGGCGGAGTAAGCGAGGCGGGCGGTGATTTCGATGGCTGGGATTAAATTTACTATCCTGTTCTAATCCCGGGACGCCCCGTTTGCCGTGACCTGAAATTCAACTGCCAGGAGCTGCTCATGCATTACCTCACACCTGATTTGTGCGACGCCTATCCGGAACTGGTGCAAGCGGTCGAGCCGATGTTCAGCAACTTCGGCGGACGCGATTCGTTCGGCGGCCAGATCGTGACCATCAAGTGCCATGAGGACAATTCGCTGGTCAAAGAGCAGGTTGCACTGGACGGCCACGGCAAGGTGCTGGTGGTAGACGGCGGTGGTTCGCTGCGCTGTGCCTTGCTCGGTGATCTGCTTGCCGAACAGGCGGCGAAGAATGGCTGGGAAGGGCTGTTGATCTACGGTTGCATTCGTGACGTGGACGTCGTCGCGCAGACCGATCTGGGTGTCCAGGCACTGGCCAGTCATCCCAAAAAGACTGAAAAGCGCGGCATTGGCGACCTGAACGTCGCCGTCACCTTCGGCGGCGTGACTTTCAAGCCGGGCGAGTACCTGTACGCCGACAACAATGGCGTCATCATTTCCCCATCCCCCCTGAACATGCCGGAATAAGCGAACCCTGAATGTTTGATGAAGCCAACGCGCAGTGGGGGCTGGTACACGCCCTCGTATTGGATGGTAAAGGCGGGGCTCGTTTCATCGCTCGAACCGAACTGGACGCTCTGGTGCTGCAGCCGCAGGAAAGCCTGTGGCTGCACTGGGACCGCAGTCATCCGCAAACCCACACCTGGCTGCGCAAGGCCAGCGGGCTGAGCGAGTTCGCCTGCGACTTGCTGCTCGAAGAAAACACCCGCCCACGGTTGCTGCCGTTGCCGGAAGAAGAGTTGTTGCTGTTTTTGCGCGGGGTCAACCTCAACCCCGGCGCCGAGCCGGAGGACATGGTGTCGGTGCGGATTTTTGCGGCGGCCCAGCGCATCATTTCGTTGCGCCTGCGGCCGCTGCGCGCCACCGAGGACCTGATCGAACAGCTGAATCGCGGGCGCGGCCCGAAAACCGCTTCTGAGCTGATCCTTTACCTCTCGCAATACCTGACCGACAAGATTCAAGACCTGGTCAGCGATCTGTCCGAATCGGTGGACAACGAAGAAGAAAAGACCGATGCCGATGAACGGTATTCGCCCGACCACGGCAAGCTTCTGCACATCCGCCGTCGCGCGGCGGGGTTGCGCCGTTTTCTGGGGCCTCAACGTGATATCTACGGCCAGATGTCACGCAGCAAGCTGCCGTGGTTCGTCGACGATGACGCGGATTACTGGAACGAGCTGAACAACAGCCTGACTCGCTACCTTGAGGAGCTGGAACTGACCCGCGAGCGGGTAGGGCTGCTGCTGGAGTCCGAAGACCGCCGCCTGCGCGAGCACATGAACCGCACCATGTACCGGTTCGGCATCATTACCGGGATCTTTTTGCCCATGAGTTTTCTGACCGGGCTGCTCGGCATCAATGTCGGCGGTATTCCGGGCTCCGACAGTCCGTACGGATTTCTCGTCGCGTGCGGGCTGATCGTCGCGCTGGCGCTGGGTCAATGGTGGCTGTTCAAGCGTCTGCGCTGGGTCTGAGAGGGCGCTTACAAAATGGCTGCACTGTTCTCGCCGATCTTGTAAACGCCCTCTGGGCGCCGGTTCAGTGCGTAATATTTTTTCGGGCCTGTGTGACT
>JARDZH010000375.1 GCA_029240955.1 Pseudomonas sp.
AGTTGAAAAGCCGGGGCTGTTTGTCCCGGATCAGACGCGCCAACGCGATGGTGGCTCGCACATCGGACAGCGCGTCGTGGGCTTGCCCGTGATCGATGCCGTTCGCAGCCGTCAGGCGCTCGAGCTTCAACGTGACGCGTCCGTCTTCCTGCGGCCAGACGATCCCGTCAGGGCGCAGTGCATAGGCTGCACGCACCACATCGATCAGGTCCCAGCGACTGTTGCCGCCCTGCCATTCGCGGGCATAGGGGTCGAAGAAATTGCGATACAGGCTGTAGCGGGTCACTTCGTCATCGAAACGCAACGTGTTGTAGCCCGCACCACACGTGCCGGGTGCCGCGAGTTCGGCATGTACACGCGTCATGAAATCGGCTTCGCACAGGCCCTTTTCGGCCAGCCGGTCGGGCGTGATCCCGGTGATGATGCAGGCGGCCGGATGAGGCAGGATGTCGTCGCTGGGCTGGCAGTACAGATTGACTGGCGGTGCGATTTCGTTGAGGTCGGCATCCGTGCGGATCCCCGCCATTTGCAGGGCGCGGTCATTGCGCGGGTTGATGCCGGTCGTTTCGTAGTCGTACCAGAAGATGCTGGAAGTCACAGTCTTGTCCTGAACCTGAATCCGACAAAGTGTAGGGCCTGCAACCGCCAAATGGCTAATCGCTCGCCCCCTGTTACTCTTTCTTACAGAGCCCGGCGTAAGCGGCATGTTGCTTAGCCCCTTTGGGGTAGCTAGCATCAGTTCTCGCCCTCAGGTAACACCTGCCGACAATGTCATCACCTCCAACCCCGCCACAGAACGCAGCGCTGGACACCCGCACCCGAATCGAAACCCCGGAAGGCATCGATCTCGTTCTGCGGCCTGCCGGTCTGGTGCCCCGTGCGCTGGCATTCGGTATCGATTTCGGCATTCGTGCGCTGGCCTCGGGTGCACTGCTGCTGGTGTTCAGCCTGCTCGACACATTGGGCATCGGGCTGGCGGCCCTTTCCCTGTTCATTCTCAACTGGTGGTACATGGTGGTGTTCGAGGTGATGAACCAGGGCCGCACGCCGGGCAAACGGTTCATGGGCCTGCGAGTGATCCACGACGACGGCACACCGATCGGCTGGGCTTCGTCCCTGACACGCAACCTGCTGCGCTTCGTCGACATGCTGCCTTTCGGCTACAGCGTCGGGGCCGTCAGTTGTCTCAACCATCCTCAATTCAAGCGCGCGGGCGATATGGCGGCCGGCACGCTGGTGGTCCATGACGACCTTCCGATCAAGCGTCCGGTACTTCCGCAGGCCATTCCCGTCTTAGCGCCCGTGTCGCTCAGGCTCGAAGAACAGCGCGCCGTGCTCAGCCTGGCCGAGCGTCAGAGTGAGCTGTCCGAAGGACGAGCACTGGAGCTGGCCGTCATCATCGCCGAGCCGTTGCGGATCCCGACCGACCAGGCACTGGCGCAGGTCAACGGTATGGCGCGCAGTCTGCTGGGGCCTGCATGAAGCAGACGTCATTCGAAGCCCGTCATCAGCCGCAGTGGCAGCACTTCAGCGAGCAACTGGACGCGCTGGAAAACAACCGCGCCGGCCCCGACACTGGCGAAACCTTTGCCAGCGACTATCGGCGGATCTGCCACCAGCTGGCCCTCGCCCAGGAACGCGGTTACAGCAGTCATCTGGTGGACCCTCTCCAGCAGCTGGCAATGCGGGGGCATCAGCAGCTTTATCGTCACCGCACCCCTGCCGGGGCCTGGTTGGCGGGCTTTATCGTCGCAGGCTTTCCTCGGCTGGTCAGGGCCGAGTGGCGCTTCGTGCTGGCTGCCGGCCTGCTGTTTTTCACGAGCCTGATCGGCATGGGACTGTTGGTCTACGGTTTCCCCGAGCTGGTCTACAGCATCATCGACCCCAAGCAGGTCAGCGACATGGAAAGCATGTACGACCCTGCGGCCAGACGCATCGGCGAGTCGCTGGAGCGAGAGTCGAGCGATGACTGGATGATGTTCGGCTACTACATCATGAACAACATTGGCATCGCTTTTCAGACCTATGCGTCAGGCCTGTTGCTGGGTGTGGGCAGCCTGTTCTTCCTGCTGTTCAACGGACTTACCATTGGCGCGGTGGCCGGCCATCTGACCGGCGCAGGGCTCGGCCAGACCTTCTGGTCGTTTGTCATAGGCCATGGCGCTTTCGAACTGACCGGCATCGTTCTGGCGGGTGCCGCCGGGCTGAGGCTCGGTTGGGCGTTACTCGTGCCGGGCAAGCATACCCGCAGTGAAGCCTTGCGGCTGGCGGGAAAATCCAGCATTCAGATGGTGGCCGGTGTCATCCTGCTGCTGATCATCGCGGCATTCGTCGAGGCCTACTGGTCATCGATGACGTGGCCGCAGCCACACATCAAATATCTGATTGGCGCGCTGTTGTGGACGTTGGTCGCTGGATATCTGGCATTCGCAGGACGCGGCCTCCATGCGCCTCACTGAAGCCACAGTGGAACTGCGCCCGCGCACTCCGATGGAAGCCATCGACCTGGGTGTGCTCATGGCGCGCGAGCATCGCACCCTGCTGATGTCGAGCTGGGCGATCGTCACCCTGCCCGTCTTTCTTCTGCTCAGCATCGTGTTTCAGGACCAGCCGCACTTGGCGGTGTTCATTTTCTGGTGGCTGAAACCTGCCTTCGAACGCCTGCCGCTGCTGATACTGTCGCAAGCACTGTTCGGCGCCGCCCCGACGCTCAGGCAAGCGCTCAGAGCCTGGCCTGCCACCCTTGGAACGCAACTTCTGCCCAGCCTGCTCTGGCGGCGTCTGAGCCTGAGCCGCAGTTTTGTGCTGCCTGTGCAACAACTGGAGAATCTGTCTGGCGCACAACGTGCCTTGCGGGTCGAAGCGCTCAGCCGCAAGGACCTGCGCGCCGCACGGCTTCTCACGCTGGTCGGCTGCAACCTTGAGATCGCGTTGTGGATGGGACTGACCGTCCTGCTGTTCGCGCTGATCCCGCAACAGATGGAAACCGACTGGCTCTGGCGATCCATGCTCAGCGCGCAGAGCGAGCCCGACTGGCTGGACTACCTCAGCAATACGCTCTACGCACTGATTCTGATCATCTGGGAGCCGATCTATGTCGCCTGCGGATTCAGCCTCTACCTCAACCGTCGCACGGTTCTGGAAGCCTGGGACGTCGAACTGGTATTCAGGCGCCTGCGTCAGCGGCTCATCGGTAGCGCCTATGCCCTGCTGATCGGCGCTGCCCTGGTCCTTGCGCCAGCAACAACACCCGCCTGGGCAGACGCGCCGAGTCTGAGTTGTCCACTGCCGGAAACCGCAGCACTGTCTGCTGACGAATCCGCCGCCGCGCCGGACACGCCACGCCTGACACATCAGGCGCTGTCCAGCCAGGCGGCCCAGCAGTCGATCAAGGACATCCTGCAACAACCGCCATTCAGAAACCCTGAACCCGTGTCAGGCTGGCGCTTCCCGAACCGTGAACATGCAACCGGCCAAGCCGCTGATGGTGACAGGCGCGGTGCGTTCATCGAATGGCTGAACGGCATCATCGATTCGGCGAAAGTCATCGCCCGTTTCCTCGAAGTCCTGCTGTGGGCCGCCCTCATCGGTTCGGCTGGGCTGCTGATCTGGCGCTACCGGTCCTGGCTCGCCACGTTCGTTAGCCGTAGAACTCCACCGCCTCGCGCGGTACGCGATGCACCGAGTCAGCTGTTCGGTTTGCAGATCGGTGCAGAGACCCTGCCCGATGACATTGCCGGTAGCGCTGAGCGTATCTGGAACACTCAGCCGCGCGAAGCGCTCGGCCTGCTGTACCGGGCCCTGCTCAGCCGCATGCTCACCACCTATCAGCTCCCGCTGAAAAGCGCTGACACCGAAGGAGAAGTGCTCCAGCG
>JARDZH010000376.1 GCA_029240955.1 Pseudomonas sp.
ATCAGATTGAGCACCGGGTCGGCCGCATTGGCCTGCGCCTGGTCGTCGAAATACAGACGCGTGTGCAGATGAATGTTGATGCCACGGGCAAACAGCGACACGTTGATATGCGGCGCCATCGTCACGCCCGCCGCGTTGCGCACGGCTCCCGGCATGATGGTGTGCAGCGACCACAAACCGTCGTCGTTGGTCGCGGTGCGGCCGAAACCGTTGAACGGCCGTTGCGGATCGTAAACGCCGTCGTAGACGCCGTCCTGATCGGCCTGCCAGAACTCAAGATAGGCGTCGCGGATCAAGTGGCCGTTGCCATCGAACACATTACCCATCAGCAGAATGTGCTCGCCCGACGCGCCGGGCTTGGCCATGTCGTTCCAGATTTCCAGCTCGCGGGTCGGATTCCCCGCCACCGCAAGCGCAAGACCGATGTGCACGTAAGGCCCGGCGGTTTGCGAGGGCGTTTCCTGCAACAGTTGAACAGGCATGTCGGTGGCTCCTCAGCAGTTTTCGAAGTGGGTCTTGCGCTGGCCGCGCAACACGATGTCGAAGCGGTACGCCAGGCAGTCCATCGGGTTGGCCATGCCCATGTCGAGCCGGGCGATCAGGCTCTGCACAGCCTCGGGATTGACGATGGACTTGACGATCGGACACAGCAGGATCAGCGGATCCCCTTCGAAATACAGCTGGGTGATCAGCCGGGTCGCGATGGACGGACCACTGACCGAGACATGGATGTGCGCTGGACGCCAGTCGTTGGGCCCGTTGCGCCACGGATAAGGACCCGGCTTCACGGTGCGGAAGCTGTAGTTGCCATCGCGGTCGGTGAGCGTACGTCCCACGCCGCCGAAGTTGGGATCGACGGGGGCCAGGTAGGCATCACGCTTGTGGCGATAACGGCCACCTGCGTTGGCTTGCCAGATCTCCACCAGCGTGTGCGGCACAGGCTTGCCGTACTGGTCGCAGACCCGGCCGGCGACGATGATCCGCTCGCCGATGGGCAGCCCGCCGTGGTCGAAATTGAGCAGCAGGTCGTTGTCGTGCCGGCCCAGCTGCAGGTGCGAGAAATCGGGGCCGGTGGTTTCGGAGATGGACTGGGGAATGCTGACCAGCGCCTGGCGCGGGGAACGCAGGACTGAAGTCTTGTAGTCGGGCGTCAAGGCTTTGGGGTGCCAGCTGCGATCACGGATGACGAAGCGGCTGTTGTCCGCTACAGACATGGTGTTCTCCTAAATTTTTGTTATGGGGGTGCCAGAACGGTCAGGCGCACATCGTGGTTCGAAAGGCGCGCTACAGGCTGCGCCGAAGTGTCGCGTGATCGACCCTTATCGGAAATTGAAAAAACACCCTCGATCCATAACCGTTTGGTTATGAATAACGCCCAGCGCGGTAGCCCTCGCCTACCGTGCGCAGTTCCTCCACGCACCATTGCGCCGCCTGAGACAACGGCACTGCGGGATTGCTGCAGATCCCCACCGAGCCGCCCGGTTCGCGGATTCCCACGTCCAGTTCCACCAGCGTCCCGGTCTGCATGTCCTGGATCACCGCGTCGAGCGGCGCGATCCAGATCGCATCGCTCGACTGCACGTAGCGCCGGCTCAACGTCAGCGACAGGGTTTCCAGCCGCTGGCGCGACGGCTGTATGCCGTACTGCACGAACAGACTGTCGGCGAATTTGCGAATGGTGGTGCCTGCCAGCGGCAGCACCAGCGGGAAGTCTTCGAGGTGCTCTCGACGTCGATCGGCCGACAGCAGCGGATGCCCCGGCCTCACCACCAGCGTCATGGACTCGTTGTAGAGATGCTCGAAGCTCAGGCCCTGGATCTGCGGGCTGTCGGTCATGCGTCCGACCACCAGGTCCAGTTCGCCGACGCGCAGTTGCGACAGCAGATAAGCACTCGGCCCGGTCATCACGCTGACGATCAGCGCCGGATACCGGGCATGCAGACGCCGGATCACTTCCGGAACGAGCAGGCTTTCAGCGGTGGACAGCACGCCCAGGCGCGCCGTGACGGTTTCGTGTGCGCCGGATCGCAGGCTGTTCACGCCTTCGCGCAATGCCTGCACGCTAGGGCCGGCGAACCGCATGAACGCCACGCCGGCCTCGGTCAGCGCCGCACCGCTCTTGCTGCGAACGAACAAGGTGGTCGCCAGCAGGCTTTCAAGCTCCTTGAGCGTCTTGGACAGCGCCGGCTGACTGATCGACAGGACATCCGAAGCGCGCGCCAGACTGCCTTGGCGCGCCACTTCGAGGAAACATACCAGGTGACGAAACTTGATGCGGGTGTCGATGTTCAATGGGCGTACTGCTGCCTTATCGTTGCTGTTGGTCATAAACATACACGTTTGCCTGTCCCTTATCTTAAGGGGGAAACGGTGTCCTGTCTTTCTTGGGGGCTCGTTCACCGACCTTCACCCTCCACCACTTGTCTCACGCCTGAAACCATCAGGAACCCTTTTCCCTCCCAACCAGAGAACCCCGTCACCATCGGGTGACGGTGAATCGATGCAAGGAGAACGAAGATGACGGAGATAAAAGGAACACTGACCACTCGCCAAGGCCACCCCGTGACCGACAATCAGAGCCTGCGCAGCGTGGGCGAGCGTGGGCCGGGCACGTTGGAGAACTACCAGTTCATCGAGAAAATCACCCATTTCGACCGCGAGCGCATCCCCGAGCGCGTGGTGCATGCACGCGGCACGGCGGCCCATGGCTACTTCCAGGCCTATGGCACCATCGGCGACGAGCCCGCCAGCAAGTACACCCGCGCCAAGGTGCTCACCCGCAAGGACGCCAGAACACCTGTATTCCTCCGGTTCTCTACCGTCATCGGCGGCAAGGAATCACCCGAAACCGCCCGCGATCCCAGGGGCTTCGCCATCAAGTTCTATACCGAGGACGGCAACTGGGACCTGGTGGGCAACAACCTGAAGGTCTTCTTCATTCGCGATGCGATCAAGTTCCCGGACATGATCCATGCCTTCAAGCCAGACCCTGTGACCAATCGCCAGGAACCGTGGCGGTTCTACGATTTCGTCCAGCACCATCCCGAAGCGCTGCACATGGTCACCTGGGTCAAGAGCCCATGGGGAATCCCGGCGAGCTATCGGGAAATGCAGGGTTCGAGCGTCAATACCTACAAGCTGGTCAACGACCAGGGCGTGGCCGTGCTGTGCAAGTTTTCCTTCGAGCCCAAGCAGGGTGTGCGCAACCTCACCAGCGAGCAGGCCGCCGAGATCCAGAAGCAGGATGTCGGCCATGCGACCAAGGACCTGTACGAGGCGATCGATCGTGGCGATTTTCCCGAATGGGAAATGTGCGTGCAGATCATGTCCGACGATGAGCACGACGAATTGTCCTTCGACCCGCTGGACGACACCAAGCGTTGGCCAGAAGACCAGTTCCCGCTGCTCCCGGTCGGACGCCTCGTGCTCGATCGCAACCCGTCGAATGTCTTTGCCGAGACGGAACAGTCGGCCTTCGGCACCGGCGTGCTGGTGGACGGCATCGACTTCTCGGACGACAAGATGCTCCAGGGACGCACCCTCTCCTATTCCGACACCCAGCGCTACCGGGTCGGCCCCAACTACCTGCAGCTGCCGATCAATGCGCCCAAGTGCCCCTACGCCACCAACCAGCGTGACGGGCAGATGGCGTACCACGTCGATACCGGCGGTGAGAATCCGCACGTCAACTACGAGCCGAGCTCCGAAGGTGGCCTGAGCGAAGCGCCGCGTACCGGCCCGGACTACAAGCAATGGGTCGAGGGCCAGGTCGGTCGCTACCAGACCAGCAAGACCGCAGCGGACTACCAGCAGACCGGCGAGCGCTACCGCAGCTTCGAGGGCTGGGAGCGCGACGACCTGAT
>JARDZH010000377.1 GCA_029240955.1 Pseudomonas sp.
GTTCTACGCGCACCGCGGGTTGACCCGCTTCGTGTTGTCAGGACGCAATGGCGGCGACATCACTGAAGTGGTCGAAGAGCATTTCGGCAAAGGCGCCGGCGCCCTGATCACCTTGCTGTATTTTTTCGCGATCTTTCCAATCCTGCTGATCTACAGCGTGGCGCTGACCAACACGGTCACCAGCTTTCTGGAGCACCAGCTGCACATTGATGCGCCGCCCCGCGCGTTGCTGGCGTTTGGTCTGATCTTTGGCCTGATGGTGGTGGTGAGCCTGGGCGAGCGTTTGATCGTCAAGGCCATGAGCCTGATGGTGTATCCGTTTATCGTCGCGCTGCTGTTCCTGGCCGTGTTTCTGATCCCGCACTGGACCGGAGGCATCCTGGCCACCGCAACGACTTTGCCCGAGCCTTCGAGCTTTTTGCCGACGCTCTGGCTGGCGATCCCGGTCATGGTGTTCTCGTTCAACCACACGCCGATTATTTCCGCGTTCGCGGTTGACCAGAAGCGGCTGTATGGCGAGAACGCTGAACAGCGCAGCTCGCAGATCCTGGCTCGCGCGCATGGCCTGATGGTTGTGATGGTGCTGTTCTTCGTATTCAGCTGCGTGTTGACGCTGTCCCCGGCGCAACTGGCGGAAGCCAAGGCGCAGAACGTGTCGGTGCTGTCGTATCTGGCGAACCGCTTCAACAACCCGACCATCGCCTTCGTCGCTCCGCTGATCGCATTCGTTGCCATCGCCAAATCGTTCCTGGGCCATTACATCGGCGCCAGCGAAGGCCTCAAGGGGCTCGTGCTTAAAAGCGGTGTCAGCGTCGGCCCGCGCAAGCTGAACGTCCTGACGGGCGCGCTGATGCTGGTGGTCTGCTGGATCGTGGCGACGCTCAACCCGAGCATCCTGGGCATGATCGAGACGCTGGGTGGTCCGGTCATCTCGGCACTGCTGTTCCTGATGCCGATGTATGCGATCCACAAGGTGCCCGCCATGCGTCAATACGCCGGCAAGCTCTCAAACGTGTTCGTGGTGGTAGCGGGGCTGGTGGCGATTACCGCGCTGGTCTATTCGCTGATGCAGTGATCAGTCGATGACGACCCGAAGCCGGCGCCCAGCGCCGGCTTTTTTACGCGCGAAATCTAGGTCGCGGTATCAGTCGACCGGGTCAGGATGGAGCGGGCGGGACAGATGCATGATGCTGGCGTAGTCGTACACGTACTGACGGCCCGCATGACTGGTCGAGCGAAGCTGGTCGATCAACCGGCGTTCTTTCTGGTTCAGATACCGTAACGCCGGATCTCCACTGGACTTCAGGCGATCACGTTCATGGGCGTCAGGGAAAGCGATGACGTTCGTCATGAAATATCTCCTTGGGTTGAGTCCTTGCGTGTTGCGATGCAGCTCGGTTGCGATAGCGAGACACCGCACCTTACCCACAAAAACTTCGCGCGATCAACCCTGCAGGTGACGGACGCATCAAAGCGTCTGGACAATCTCGAACGATTGCCGGGCACCGCTGACGACAATCTCGACGTCGTCGCCTTCAGACTTGCCCAACAAGCTCTGACCGAGCGGGGCGCGGGCCGTGATGACGGTCACCAGCTTGCCGTGCGCATCGATTTTCAGACCCGCAGCGTCCGGGCCGAGAAAGAAATACCGGGCCAGCCCGTCATCCGATTCCAGCGTGATCAGATCACCGGTCTGAATGCCTCGGGATTCATCGAAGGGTCTGGCAGGCCATTTGCGATAAAGCGCCAGAGACTGGCGGATTTCTTCCACGCGTCGCGCCTGACCGGTTGCCAGATACGACGCTTCGAGACCCAGCGTGTCGTACTTGTTCTCGGCGACGTTCTCTTCGTGGGTCGCGGCTTCATAGGCGGTTTGCGCCGCCCTCTGGACGATGTCCAGATCGGATTCGAGTCGGGCGATGATAAGCGCGAGAATGTCCTGCTTGGTCATGTCAGCCACAGTACTGGTTGATGCTGGCGCGGCTCTTTTCACTGGGCGCGGTGCGATCCTGCTGCATCCAGAAGTCGCATTTGGAGCGGCTGTAATTCCGCTGCTGTTGCTCTTGTACCTGCTCGCGCGCCTGACGCGCTTCGCTTTCCCGCAGACTCTGCTCGTACTTCTGGAACATCGCGTTCTCGGGTTCGGGCTGCGCCGCAGGAGCCGGGCTGCGCAGCTGTGCGGCCGCTTGCTCCAGCGCCTGCGTCTGCGCGGGTGGAAGGTTCTTGTAGAACAGCATGCCAGTGGCGATGACGGCCATTGCGCCCAGCCAGATACCCAGCGCGATGCACAGGATCAGTTTCAGGGAAGCGTAGAGTTCGCTACGGCGTGTGCTGGACATGGCTGGTTCCTGGCAGGGCGAGCGGTGATTGTGCCATGCCTGACTCGCATTCCGCAGCCTGCGCCCCAGTCGGGCTGGTGAAAGCAAGCGTTTCTGACGGACAATCGACACTTTTGAGCCCTCGGCTTTCGAAACAGAGATGAAAACCTCGCCATGACCTGCGCCACCCAAAGAAAAACCTGGGACATCTTCTGCAACGTGGTGGACAACTACGGCGACGTTGGCGTGACCTGGCGTCTGGCGCGCCAGCTGGTTGCCGAGCATGCGCTTGATGTAAGGCTGTGGATCGACGACCTGTCGGCGTTCGCTCGCTTGTGCCCTGAAGCAGATCCGCAGGCCGCCGAACAATGGCAGGCCGGCGTGCAGATCTGTCACTGGCCGACCGAATGGCAGACCACGCGTCTGCCGGATGTGGTGCTCGAAGCGTTTGCCTGTCGGCTGCCTGCAGCCTATACGGAGGCGATGTTGCACTGCACACCGCAGCCGGTCTGGCTGAATCTGGACTACCTGAGCGCCGAGGATTGGGTAAGCGGCTGCCATGGTCTGCCGTCGATGCAGTCGAACGGGCTCAAGAAAACCTTCTTCTTCCCGGGCTTTCAATCCTCGACTGGCGGGCTTTTGCGTGAGCAGGGTCTGATCCAGCGTCGCGATGCCTTGCAGCATGATGCGTCAGCTCGGCAGCAGGCGTTGGAAGCGCTGGGCGTCAGGCCAGCTACGGGTGCGCGCGTGATCTCTCTGTTCGCTTACGAGAATCCGGGCCTGAGCAGCTGGCTGGATGCGTTGGCGCAAAGCAACCGCGCCACTCACTTGGTGGTGCCCGAAGGGCGGGTTCTCGGTGATGTTAAAACCTGGCTGGGCGCGCACGCGCTGGTGTCAGGCGAGCCCGAGGTACGGGGCGCGCTGACCGTGCAGGTGCTGCCGTTCGTCCGACAGGAGCAGTACGACACGCTGCTGTGGAGCTGCGATTTCAACGTGGTTCGCGGCGAAGATTCGTTCGTACGCGCGCAGTGGGCGGCACGGCCGATGCTGTGGCACATCTATCAACAGGAAGACGACGCGCATCTGCCCAAGCTCGACGCCTTTCAGCAGCTGTATACCGCAGGGCTCTCGCCTGCGGCGGCGGCCGATCTGAAGCGTCTGTGGCTGGCGTGGAATGCGGGCGAGGAAGTGGGCGCCTGTTGGCGGGCGCTTGAACTGCACTGGCCCGAACTTGAACGTCATGCTCAGGCGTGGTGCCGGGAGCAGGCCTCGCACACCGATCTCGCAACGGCGCTGGTACAGTTTTGCGGAAATTAGCTATGATACGCGGCCTTGATGTAAGGCTCTGTACGAAAAGTGCCTGCGCAGGCTATTTCTCGTACAGAGCCTTTGGTTAATTCCATCCAAATTCGGATATATGCAATGAAAACTGGTAAAGAGCTGAAACCCGGTACCGTGATCCGTATCGACAACGATCCTTGGCTGGTTCAGAAAGCTGAATTCACCAAGTCGGGCCGTAACAGCGCGATCATGAAGACCAAG
>JARDZH010000378.1 GCA_029240955.1 Pseudomonas sp.
TGGAAAACAGATTCAGAAAAGCGTCCATCAGCGCAGGATCTCCATATGAACGTCCGCAGCCGCGAAGCGCGCGAAAGCGGCGTCCATGTCGCCGCCGGTAATGGCCAGCGTCAGCTGCCCGTAAGGCGTGTCCTTGATACGGTCGATCCGGCCGGCCAGGATGCTGTAATCGACGCCCGTTTCCCGAGCGACTGTTCCGAGCAGCGGCGCGTAGGTCGCTTCGCCCTGGAACGTCAGGCGCACGATGCGGCCTTGCACATGGGAGAAGTCGTCACGCTGCTCGCTCTCGTCGACCTGCTCGTCTTCCTGCACAAAGCGGCGAGTGGTCGGGTGCTTGGGGTGCAGGAACACATCGGCGACGTTGCCCTGCTCGACGATTACGCCGGCGTCCATTACCGCCACCTGATCACACACACGACGGATGACGTCCATTTCGTGAGTGATGAGCACGATGGTCAGTTTCAGCTCGCGGTTGATCTCGGCCAGCAGTTGCAGGACCGACGCGGTGGTCTGCGGGTCGAGGGCGCTGGTGGCCTCGTCGCACAGCAGGATCTTGGGTTTGGTCGCCAGTGCCCGGGCAATGCCGACGCGCTGCTTCTGACCGCCGGACAGCTGCGCCGGATATTTTCGGGCGTGCTCGGAAAGGCCGACGCGATCCAGCAGTTCGGCGACGCGCTGGTCGATCTCGGCGCGGGACATGTCGCCGGCCAGTGTCAGCGGCATCGCAACGTTGTCAGCGACAGTCCGGGAGGCCAGCAGGTTGAAGTGCTGAAAGATCATCCCGACCTGCTGACGGAAGCGACGCAGGCCATTGGCGTCGAGCGCGGTGACGTCTTCACCATCGACCACGATCTGCCCGCCGCTCGGGGCTTCAAGGCGGTTGATCAGGCGCAGCAGCGTGCTTTTGCCAGCGCCGGAATGGCCGATCAGACCGAAGACCTGGCCGTTTTCGACACGCAGGCTGGTGGAGTGCAGGGCAGGAATGTCCTTGCCTGCAACCCGATAGGTTTTGTGGACGTTATGAAACTCGATCACGGAGCGAACCTTGTGGGGGCGCGTTAAGAAATCAGCGCAGTGGACACTGTGCCACTTGCTTCGTTACCCCGGCCGGATTGAGCCGGGCGCGCATTTTAGCCTGTCCGGGCAGCGGTGCTTAGCATTTATTTATCGCCGCGCGGGTGGAAGTGACATAAGGCAATCCGCAAGACCGGTGCGTGCCCGGTCAGGGAACGCTCGTTTCGCTGGCGGGTCACTTTCTGGATACCGTGATTCCCGTGCCGGCTATGGGGGTCGCACCAGAGCAACCCGACTTGATGATCGGGACAGATGAGGAGAATACCCATGGCTAACGAGACAACCCCGCCGCTGGGCAGCACCGCGAAAAGCGAGCTGGCCGGGACTGACACCCTGGACCGCGGTAACACCAACGCCAAGCTGGATCAGCTCGAACAGTTCCGCTCCGACGCCACGAACCAGGCGTTGCGTACCAATCACGGCGTGAAAATCGCCGATAACCAGAACACCCTCAAGGTCGGCAGCCGCGGTCCGTCCTTGCTCGAAGATTTCATCATGCGTGAAAAAATCACGCACTTTGACCACGAACGCATTCCGGAGCGCATCGTCCATGCGCGCGGTACTGCGGCTCACGGTTACTTCCAGACTTACGAAGACCACGGCGCGCTCAGCAAAGCAGGCTTTCTGCGCGATCCAGGCAAAAAGACGCCGGTTTTCGTGCGCTTCTCAACCGTGCAGGGCCCGCGCGGCTCGGGCGATACGGTGCGTGACGTGCGCGGTTTTGCCGTCAAGTTCTACACCGACGAAGGCAACTTCGATCTGGTCGGCAACAACATGCCGGTGTTCTTCATTCAGGACGCCATGAAGTTTCCCGACTTCGTGCACGCGGTGAAGCCCGAGCCGCACAACGAAATCCCTACCGGCGGCTCGGCGCACGACACGTTCTGGGACTTCGTTTCGCTGGTACCGGAATCGGCGCACATGGTGATCTGGGCAATGTCCGACCGGGCGATCCCGAAAAGCCTGCGCACCATCGAAGGCTTTGGTGTGCACACCTTCCGCCTGATCAACACCGAAGGTAAATCGAGCTTCGTCAAATTCCACTGGAAGCCCAAGCAGGGTGTCTGCTCGCTGGTGTGGGACGAAGCGCAGAAACTGGCCGGCAAGGACACCGATTACCATCGTCGTGATCTGTGGGAATCCATCGAGACAGGCGACTATCCGGAGTGGGAACTGGGCGTGCAGATCGTGCCGGAAGAAGACGAGCACAAGTTCGACTTCGACCTGCTGGACCCGACCAAGATCATTCCAGAAGAGCTGGTGCCGGTCACGCCACTGGGCAAGATGGTGCTCAACCGCAACCCGGACAACTTCTTCGCAGAAGTGGAGCAGGTCGCGTTCTGCCCGGGTCATATCGTGCCGGGGATCGACTTCTCCAACGATCCACTGCTGCAGGGCCGGTTGTTCTCCTACACCGACACCCAGATCAGTCGTCTGGGCGGGCCGAACTTCCATGAGATTCCGATCAACCGCCCTGTCGCGCCCAACCACAACGGCCAGCGCGATGGCATGCACCGCATGACCGTCGACCGTGGCCGCGCCGCTTACGAGCCTAATTCGATCGACGGTGGCTGGCCGAAGGAAACGCCGGCAGGCCCGGAAGACGGCGGGTTCGAGACCTATCAGGAGCGCGTCGAAGCGCACAAGGTCCGTGAGCGCAGCGAGTCCTTCTCGGACCACTTCTCGCAAGCAACGCTGTTTTATCGCAGCATGAGTCATCACGAGAAAGAGCACATCATCGCGGCCTACAGCTTTGAGCTGGGCAAGGTCGAACGTGAGTTCATTCGCGCGCGTCAGGTCAACGAGATCCTGGCCAATATCGACCTGGACCTGGCGAGCCGCGTGGCTGCCAACCTCGGCCTGCCCGCACCGACTTCCGGGACGGTTCCGGCGCGCGAAACCTCGGTCAAAGAGTCGCCCGCGCTCAGCCAGGTCAACCTGCTGTCCGGCGATATCGTTTCGCGCAAGGTAGCCATCCTGGTTGCCAACGGCGTGGACGGGACTGCGGTCGAGACCATGAAGGCTGCGCTGGCTGCCAAAGGTGCCCATGCCAAAGTGCTGGGGCCGACCTCCGCGCCGGTTACGACTGCGGACGGCAACTCCCTGCCAGTCGACGCTTCGGCGGAAGGCCTGCCATCGGTTGCGTTCGATGCGGTGTTCGTACCGGGCGGTGCCGAGTCGATCAAGGCGTTGAGCACAGACGGCGTGGCGTTGCACTTCGTTCTTGAAGCCTACAAGCACCTCAAGGCGATCTCGCTTTCAGGCGAGGCGAAGTCGCTGCTCAACCTGCTGCATCTGGATGAAGACGCCGGGTTGCTGACGGTATCCGACAGCGCCTCGTTCGAAGCGTTTTTCGACGCGATGGCACAGCATCGGGTGTGGGGACGCGAGCCGAAAGCCAAGGCCGTGCCGGCCTGATCACTCCGCTCCTGCACGGCGTGTCAGCCGTGCAGGAGCGACCTTGGTCGCGATGAATAACACGCTTGCTATCTGACCCTCCGCGTCGTTTGGGTCGCGGGCAAGCGCGCTCCTACAGCAGCGCGTGAATTTCGTAGGAATAGCTTTGCTGATCAGGGCTGTGCCGGGGTCAGCACGATCTGGGCGTGGGTGTCGCGATCGATCTCGCGGCGCAGGTCCAGCTCGAAGCTGGAGTTGAGCTTGGTCACCCGTTTGGTCAGCAACGTGGCCAGCCATGGATAGTCATTGGTACGCGGCACACGGATCAGGACGTCACAGTTGAAGGCCACGGTATCGGCTGCAATGGCGTCG
>JARDZH010000003.1 GCA_029240955.1 Pseudomonas sp.
TCATTTCGTTGTTGTGAACGGCTGATTCATGGTCTTCCGCTCTGTCTCAATTCGATGAGGTTAAATTATCAGTTCGATAAAGTGCGTGTAAGTGATGGGGCTCCATCGTTTGTGTAGGAATCGGAGATAAGTTTTGCTGCGATGGAAGGAAGTACAGGAGTCTTGAGTTGCCGTGTAGGTAATATTCTATTTTTTCTTATCTTGATTAGTTGAAGTCTCCTACAAGTTCCGTCTATGTCAGGCTCTGCTGTATCGCTCGGATAACAGGTAATCTCGGCTGACTAATTCTTCAAATGGTTCGGCTACAGAAGTTCAGGAGCGTCCGTTGATAAAGGATAAACATATGCAGGGCAGCGAGCAGTTGACCGTCGACGAGTTGAACAGCGTGACGAGCCACTACGTACAGACGCTTGCCGGGAAAGCGGGAGGGGGCGGGAAGGAACCGGGGCTGATCGTGTCCCACGGCGATGTGCGCGCCATTCGGCACTACGTATCCTCGGCGCTTGAACTGCCGCAGGGGCTGGATCAGGTGCGGGAGTGGCTCGGTTATGACGTGGCGGACATTGCCGGGCTCGAACCGGTTGATCTCCAGAGCTTGTATCAGGCCATTCACTGTCATGCGCAGGAATGGGCCCATCTGGAAATCGGTATCAAAGACGTCGGCACTGATCTGGTCTATTTTTCCGACGCGCTCAGGAGCAGCGGTGAAACCCTGGTCAGCTTTGTGGAAGGGCTGGAAGGCTATCGCACTGCAGTCGGGGTGATGGGCGATCTTGACACTGACATTGTTGCGCAGATACCCGCCGTCGAGTGGACCGCACGCGACAGAAATCGCAAGGCGACTCTGGACGCGCTGCTGGAAGACCTGCGTATTGTCGTCAGAGACTGCAGTCGCAGCACGGCCGTAGTGAATGCCAGCCTTGGTACCTTCAAGCAGGAGTTGAAAACCCGCATCGGGCCTTCGCTGGGTCTGAAGCTCACGCTGATACGCCGCAACAACAGGGATCTGCGCCTTGCCGATCTCACTGCCGAGCTCGATGATCTGAACAAGGACATCCACGCGCAGAGCGACAGCTTCGAGGACTTTCTGCAGCGCCAGTGGTGTCTGGCGTCATTCGTTCAGGAACTGGCTTTTCCCGATGGCCAGGCGCCTCAGCTGACACGCCTCGAATCGCTCCTGGCCCGCAAGCGCCAGTTGATCGCGCAGATCCGCCAGGAGCACGCCTTGCTGGCTTCACTCGCGCATTTGCAGACCTTACTTCAGGACCTCAGGGTACGCGTGGATGCCGCGTCACTCGGAGCCTCAAATCTGGAGAGCCTCTGGATACTCATCCAGACCTACATCGACGGCTCGGCCGGACGGTTGCAGAACATGAACGACGCAACGTTCCTGGTCGTTTTCGTGGCCAGGTTACGGTCGATGATCCTGTCATGGAGCGAAATCAAGGGCCACTCACGCGACCTGCTGATCGCATTCAACAACGCCATTGCGCAGGTGCACTGATGAACATGCAAACCCTACAGAACCCCTACACGTTTCCCCGTCCTGATTTCGGCGCAGTACAGCGGCATCGAAAGGTCTTGTCGCAAAGCGCTGGCTCTCAGATCGCAGGCGTCCTGCGGGAGCAACAGCTGGTGATTCTTGATCAGGTCTACAGGGTAGACGCCGCGATCATCAAAACGCTGGACGGTATTTGCGCAAGCCTCGGAGACGTGGACATCGAGGACTATCGGGTCGCTATCCGCAAGCTGGATCACGCGGGACGCACGGATGCTGAAAACGAGGCTTTTCTGTCGTATCAACGAGAACTGGCGAATGACATGAACAGCGGCGTCGAAACAACGCGAGGATATGTCGATGTCCTGAGCAGCAACCTGTCATCGCTACTTGCCGCTGCGCTTGCCGACACCCGGGAACAGGTCGTACACGCTCAGTCCTTGCTGTCGAGCGCAGGTCCATTGCTGGATGAGCCGCAGACTCGCCACCTTGAGTTTCTTCTCGAAGATTTGAAAGGGCCGCTGCACATGGCCGCTGCCAGGCGAGAGTACGTGGACGAGATCGACAAGATCCTGTCTCCGCTGAGGTTCTTCTGTGACAACGTGCTGACCTCGGGCCGGGACGTTATTCAGGTTGCGGACGAATTCCAGAAACAGGTTGATGAACTGCTCTCGTACCTGCGTGATATCCGCAACGAGTGGAAAGGATGAAGAGGAATTGACCACAAAACTGCTTGTGACAAGTCCGCACCAAGCGCAACGATTGCTGCGCTTGAGCGGGCCCTGTCACGAACAGCCTGTTTTTTCACGGCGCCACGCCACGTCAAGCAGGAACGAACTGCTCCGCATAATGGCAAGCAACCTGACGGTGATCGACCAAACGCAGCTCCGGAACGTCAGTCACACAACGCTCAGTCGCATACGGGCAGCGCTTGTGGAAAGGGCAGCCGCTTGGCGGGTTCAGCGGGTTGGGGAGTTCGCCAACGATCTTGATCTTTGGCTTCAGCGGGTCCGGGTGGATAGTCGGTGTAGCCGACAGCAGCGCCTGAGTGTACGGATGCAGCGGGCGCTCGTAGATATGCTCCTTCGGACCCATTTCCGCAGGCTTGCCCAGGTACATCACCAGAACCGTGTCGGCCACATGACGCACGACCGACAGGTTGTGCGAGATGAACACATAAGCGGTGTTGAACTGCTGCTGAAGATCCATGAACAGGTTCAGCACCTGGGCCTGGATCGACACGTCCAGCGCCGACGTGGGTTCGTCCGCCACCAGCACCTTGGGTTGCAGCATCATTGCCCGCGCCAGCGCGATACGCTGGCGCTGACCGCCGGAGAACATGTGCGGGTAACGCTGATAGTGCTCAGGACGCAAACCGACCTGGCTCATCATTGCCTGCACTTTTTCCCGGCGCTCGGCACGGCTCAGGTCAGTATTGATCAACAGCGGCTCGCCCAGTTGATCACCGATCTTCTGACGCGGGTTGAGCGACGCGTACGGGCTCTGGAACACCATCTGCACGTCTTTGCGCAATTGCTTGCGCTCGGACTTGCTGGCGCCGGCCACTTCATGACCGGCAATTTTCAGCGAGCCGGAAGACGGCTCTTCGATCAGCGTCAGGGCGCGGGCGAGGGTGGACTTTCCGCAACCCGACTCGCCTACGACGGCCAGTGTCTTGCCGGCTTCCAGCTCGAACGACACGCCGTTCAGCGCACGCACCGTGGCGTGCCCCTTGAACAGGCCACGAGAAACTTCGTAATGACGGGTAAGGTCGCGGGCGGTAAGTACGACGCTCATCACGCCACCTCCTGATTCAAAGGATAGAAGCAACGCGCCAGGCTCTGAGCCTTGGGATCGAGACCCGGACGTTCAGTGCGGCAGTTGTCCCGCACGTACGGGCAGCGTGGCGATAGCAGACAGCCCTGCGGGCGGTCGTAGCGGCCCGGAACCATGCCCGGCAAGGTCGCCAGACGCTCGGCACCCATGCTGTGCTCGGGAATTGCTGCCAGGAGCGCTTCGCTGTACGGGTGCGCAGGAATATCGAACAGCTGCGGCACGTGACCGACCTCGACCGCCTGACCTGCGTACATCACACAGACCCGCTGTGCGGTTTCAGCAACCACGGCGAGGTCGTGGGTGATCAACACCAGCGCCATGTTCTGCTCTTTCTGCAGGCTCAGCAGCAGATCCATGATCTGCGCCTGAATGGTTACGTCCAGCGCGGTGGTTGGCTCGTCGGCGATCAGCAGCTTGGGTTCGCCGGCAATTGCCATGGCGATTGCAACGCGCTGGCTCATACCACCCGACAATTGATGCGGGTAGGCATTCAAGCGTGCGGCGGCGCCCGGGATTTCCACTTTTTCCAGCAGTTCCAGTGCGCGCTGACGGGCAGCTTTGCCGGACATGCCCAAGTGCTGACGCAAGACTTCTTCGATCTGATAGCCCACGGTGTAGCTTGGGTTCAGGGCAGTCATCGGGTCCTGGAAGACCATGGCCAGGTCTTTGCCGATGATGCGTCGGCGCTGACGGGAACTCAGCTTGAGCAGGTCGTTGCCATCGAAGCTCAGGGAGTCAGCGGTGATGATGCCGGGTGCGTCGATCAGCCCCATCAACGCCATCATGGTCACGGATTTACCCGAGCCCGATTCGCCGACGATGGCCAGTACTTCGCCTTTGTCGACGCGCAGGGAAAGACCGTCCACGACGGGCACGGCCTTGGCGTCGCCGAAACGGACGTTGAGATTCTTGATTTCCAGAAGTGACATACGAATCTCCTCAGGCGGCATTCTTGAGTTTCGGGTCCAGCGCATCGCGCAGACCGTCGCCCATCAGGTTGATTGCCAGCACGCTGAGCAAAATGGTCAGACCCGGCAGGCTCACTACCCACCAGGCGCGTTCGATGTAATCGCGAGCCGAGGCCAGCATGGTGCCCCACTCAGGAGTCGGCGGTTGTACGCCCAGGCCCAGGAAGCCCAGCGCCGCGGCATCGAGGATCGCCGAGGAAAAGCTCAGAGTCGCCTGAACGATCAGCGGTGCCATGCAGTTGGGCAGCACAGTGATGAACATCAGACGCGGCAGGGTTGCACCTGCCAGACGCGCGGCAGTGACGTAGTCGCGGTTCAGCTCGCCCATGACGGCGGCGCGAGTCAGGCGCACGTAAGAGGGCAGCGAAACGATGGCGATCGCGATGACCGTGTTGATCAGGCCTGGGCCGAGGATCGCGACGATGGCGACGGCCAGCAGCAGCGATGGCAGAGCCAGCATGATGTCCATCAGGCGCATCACGGATGGTCCGAGAATCCGCGGAAAGAATCCGGCCAGCAGACCCAGCAGGATGCCGGGGATCAGCGACATGACTACCGAGGACAGGCCGATCAGCAGCGACAGGCGCGAACCCTGAATCAGGCGCGACAGCAGATCGCGGCCCAGCTCGTCGGTGCCGAGGATGAACTGCCATTGCCCGCCTTCCAGCCAGACGGGCGGGGTCAGCAGAAAGTCGCGGTACTGCTCGCTCGGGTCGTGCGGTGCGACCCAAGGGGCGAAAAGGGCGCAGAACACGATCAGGATCATGAACATCAGGCCGGCGACCGCGCCTTTGTTCTTGGCGAAGGCTTGCCAGAATTCTTTGTACGGGGATGGGTAAAGCAGGCTTTGATCGACTGCTACCGCAGGAGTAGGTGTGCTCATATCAATGATCTCAGCGCTGGTGGCGGATGCGTGGGTTGGCAAAGCCGTAGAGGATGTCCACCACGAAGTTGACCAGGATCACCAGGCAGGCGATCAGCAGAATCCCGTTCTGTACGACCGGGTAGTCCCGAGCGCCAATGGCTTCGATGAGCCATTTGCCGATGCCGGGCCAGGAGAAGATCGTTTCGGTCAGAACCGCACCGGCCAGCAGCGTGCCGATCTGCAGACCGAATACGGTCAGCACCGGGATCAACGCGTTGCGCAAGCCGTGAACGAACACGACGCGCGCTGGCGACAGGCCTTTGGCCCGCGCGGTACGTACGTAGTCTTCACGCAGCACTTCAAGCATCGACGAGCGAGTCATCCGCGCGATGACCGCCAGCGGAATAGTACCCAGCACGATGGCCGGCAGGATCAGGTGATGCAGTGCGTCGAGGAACGCGCCTTCTTCATCGCTGAGCAGCGTGTCGATCAGCATGAAGCCGGTTACCGGCTGAATGTCGTAGAGCAGGTCGATGCGCCCCGATACCGGGGTCCAGCCCAGCGATACGGAGAAGAACATGATGAGGATCAGGCCCCACCAGAAGATCGGCATCGAGTAGCCCGCCAGCGAAATGCCCATTACGCCATGATCGAAGAGCGAGCCGCGTTTGAGTGCCGCAATCACGCCCGCGAGCAGGCCTAGAATGCCTGCAAAGATCAGGGCGGCCAGCGACAGTTCAAGCGTCGCGGGGAACAGCGAAGTGAACTCGGTCCACACACTTTCGCGAGTACGCAGCGATTCGCCAAGGTCACCCTGTGCGAGCTTGCCGATGTAATCGATGTACTGGGCATAAAGCGGCTTGTTCAGACCCAGGCGCTCCATGGCCTGGGCGTGCATTTCCGGGTCGACCCGGCGTTCGCCCATCATGACCTCGACAGGGTCGCCCGGAATCAGGCGAATAAGTGCAAAGGTCAACAGGGTGATGCCGAAGAAGGTGGGGATCAGTAACCCCACCCGGCGGGCAATAAAACTAAACATCTGGTTGTGTACCTCATCAGCCGGTCAGGCGTGCCGCCGTTGCCCTTGTGGGGCGCAGGCGGCGGTTTTTTCTACTTCACCCCGGTCGAGGTGAAATTGTTATTGGTCAGCGGGCTGATATGAAAGCCCTCGACATTTTTACGCATTGCCACGAACAGCTTCGGATAAGCGAGGCTGATCCACGGTTGTTCCTGATTGAATACATCTTGTGCTTGCTTATAGAGAGCGGCCCGTTCAGCCGGGTCGGTCACTTCCCGGGCTTTGGTGATCGCATCTTCGAACTGTTTGTTGCACCAGCGGGCATAGTTCTCGCCGTTCTTCGCCGCTTCGCAGCTCAGGTTTGGAGTCAGGAAGTTGTCCGGGTCGCCATTGTCGCCGGCCCAGCCTGCAAAGACCATGTCGTGTTCGCCAGCCTTGGCGCGTTTAAGCATTTCGCCCCATTCCATGATGCGGATATCAAGCTTGATCCCGACCTTGGCGAGGTCCGCTTGCAGCATCTGTGCACCGACCATTGGGTTCGGATTGGTCACGGCACCGCCATTACGGGCGAACAGTGTAAAGGTCTGGCCTTCCGGCACGCCCGCTTCCTTCAACAGCGCACGCGCTTTGTCCGGATCGTGCGCCGGCCCCTGACGATCATGGTCGTAGCCGATCATGGTCGGTGGGTACGGGCCAACGCCGGCAGTGGCCTTGCCTTCGCCAAACAGCGCGCGAATATACGACTGTTTGTCGAATGCCAGGTTGATCGCCTGCCGCACTCGCACATCGCTCAAATACTTGTGTGACGTGTTGATAGCAACGTAACTGGTCATCATGGCTTCCATTTCCTCGATCTTGAGGTTGGGATCAGCCTTGATGTTGGCAATATCATCAGGTTTGGGATAAAGCGCAACCTGACACTCATTGGCCTTGAGCTTTTGCAGGCGCGTGTTGTTGTCCAGCGTCACGGCGAAGATCAACGTCTCGCTCGGAACCTTGCTCTTCCAGTAATCCGGGTTGGCTTTATAGCGGACCTGCGCATCCTTGGCATAGCGGGTCAGGATGAACGGCCCGGTGCCGATAGGCTTGCTGTTGAGCTCTGCGGTCTTTTTGGCAGCGAGTAGTTGATCTGCGTATTCGGCGGAGTAAATCGAAGTGAACGGCATCGCAAGGTCGCGCAGGAAAGGCGACTCGGGACGCGTCAGGGTGAATTTCACGGTGTAGTCGTCGACTTTCTCGACACTTTTGAGCAGGTCCTTGAAGCCCATGCTCTCGAAATAGGGGTAACCGACCAGCGAAAGTGCATGCCAAGGGTGTTTCGGGTCCAGCTGGCGCTGGAAACTCCAGACCACATCGTCGGCGTTCATGTCGCGGGTGGGTTTGAAGTAGTCGGTCGTCTGGAATTTGACCCCGCGTCGCAGCTTGAAGGTGTAACTCAGGCCGTCCGCGCTGATATCCCAGCTTTCGGCCAGGCCGGGGATCGTGTCGGTGGTGCCAGGCGTGAACGCAATCAGCCTTTCCAGAATGGTTTCTGCCGAAGCATCAGCCGTGACGGCAGTCGTGTACTGCACGATGTCGAAACCTTCAGGGCTGGCTTCGGTGCACACCACGAGAGGTTTGGCCGAAACAGCTGCGGCGGTACTGAACAACGCCGCGGCAATAGCCGTACGCAGCGAAAGCTTTTTCAATAGAAACCTCCTGTAGATCGGCATAAAGCCAGGGCCGTCCGTGCAACGAATGCTCGCACGGCCTTGGCTGTCGGGCCGTTTTAGAGAATGTTGAACGGAATGGTTGTTACTACGCGCAGTTCGTTCAAGTTACCGTCGGCCTGGAACTCGCTGGCACGGTGAGTGGTATAAGTGGCGCGAATCGCAGTGGCCTTGAGAGGGCCCGATTGTACGGCGTACGAGGTGCCGATGCCGTATTCATAATGGGATTCGCCATCCATGCTCCGCACGTCATAGGCGTTGCCCTTGTAATGGGTACCGTCGATACCCCAGCCACGCGCCTGATAGATGTTGAACTTCAGGCCCGGCACGCCGTAGTCGGCCATGTTCAAGACGTAACCGATCTGCAGGGATTTCTCGTTCGGTCCGTTGAAGTCCGAGAGCAGGGAGTTTGCCAGGAAGATGGCGTTGGTTTCGTGGGCGTAGTCGAAGTACTCGTCCCCCGCGACTTCCTGATAGGCGATGCTCAGGCTGTGCGCCTTGTGCGTACCGGTGAACGACAGACTGTAGGTGTCGTTGTCGATAGGGCCCAGTTTGCTCTGGCCTGCGTCTTTGGTTTTGTAGTAGTTCAGGTTGGTGCTCAGGCTCACGGCATCGCTGTTGCCGATCTCATGAGTGAAGCCAAAGTAGTACTGCTTCCAGAAGTCTTCCAGATTGGAGGCGTACACGCTGGTGGTGAGATTGTCGAACGGCTTGTAGTCGCCGCCGACCATGTCCAGGCGGTCAGCCGTAGCGTTGGAACTGGCATATTCGGAGCGGAACCGCGTGAGGCTCTGTTCAGTACGAGGCGACACGCGATCAAAGCTGCCAGCCTGCAGCGACAGGTTGTTGAACTCATCGCTCTGCAGGGCAAAACCCTGGAAGCTCGAAGGCAGCGCGCGGTTGCCGATGTAGGCAATTACCGGGGTGTTCACCGATTGGCGACCCATGGTCAGCGTCGTGTTGGACACGCGAGCCTTGACGTTGGCCAGACCCATCTTGCTCCACTGGCCGACAGCGTCACCGTCGTTTTCGGTCAGGGTGCGGTTGGCACCGCCAGCGAGGTCTTTGCGATCACGATCAAGCGCAATGGCGTTGTACACCGCAAGCTCGGTCGCGAAGCCGACGGTGCCTTGAGTAAAGCCGGAGCTGTAGTTGACGATGGTGCCTTGAACCCAGTTGATCCGGCGTGGAGTAGGGGTGGCTACACCATTTTTCTGGTAGCTGAATCGGTCATCGCGACGACGCAGTTCATTGGAGTACCAGTTGCGCGTGGTGCCGGTCACGTGCTGGTCTTCGAAGAATCCGTTGGCATCAGCTTGTGCGCTGGTGGTGCTCAACTGGGTAGGTACAAAACTGTGGCTGCTCTCATCCGCAATCGCCAAAGTGCCGAATGATGAAAGCGACAACGCCAATAACGCAGTACCGGTGGTTTTCACGATTTACAGCTCCTGTTTACTTCTTATATGAATGCCAGTTTTGGTCTGGCTTGGTGTTGCCGGGTAAGCGATCCCGGCTTGTATCAAGTGTTGCGTGCAGGCAACAGCGTCCGCCGCTAGACAAGGGCGGCGGACGTTGAAGCGAAGTTTATGGATCAGTCGGCGATGCTGACGCCGGAGAAGTTGTTACGACCGAACGGGCTGACGTAGAAGTCCTGAACTTCGGTACGCAAAGGCTGATTGACGGTCGAGTGCGCGATCGGGGTAATCGGCACTTGTTCCTTGATGTAATGCTGAGCCTGTTTGTAGAGCTCTGTGCGCTGGCCTTTGTCCGTTGTAGCAATGGCTGCTTTGATCAGTTGGTCGTATTTCTCGTCGCACCACATGGAGTAGTTGTTGCCGCCGATCGCCGCGCAGCTGTACAGCGTGCCGAGCCAGTTGTCCGGGTCACCGTTGTCGCCGGTCCAGCCGATCAGCGAGATATCGTGCTCGCCGTTCTTGGTGCGCTTGAGGTATTCACCCCACTCGTAGCTGACGATCTTGACCTTGATGCCAACCTTGGCCCAATCGGCCTGAAGCATTTCGGCCATCAGCTTGGCGTTCGGGTTGTAAGGACGTTGAACCGGCATGGCCCACAAGGTCAGTTCCGTGCCTTCCTTCACGCCGGCAGCCCGCAGCAGCTCTTTGGCCTTTTCCGGGTTGTAAGGCGCGTCCTTGACCGTCTCGTCGTATGACCATTGGGTTGGCGGCATAGCGTTTACAGCCAGCTGGCCAGCACCTTGGTACACGGCGTTGATGATGGCGGGCTTGTTGACGGCCATGTCCAGCGCCTGACGAACCTGCAGGTTGCCCAGGGGTTCATGACGGACGTTGTAAGAGATGTAGCCAAGGTTGAAGCCGGGACGCTCCATGACCTTGAGTTTCTTGTCCGCCTTCAGCGCTTCAAGATCGGCCGGGCGCGGGTTGAGCGTGACCTGGCACTCGTTCTTGCGCAGCTTTTGCATCCGTACCGATGCATCGGTGTTGATCGCGAAGATCAACTGGTCGATCTTGACCCGGCTCGGGTCCCAGTACTCTTTGTTGCCCCGATAACGAATCTGCGAGTCTTTCTGGTAACGCTGGAACACGAACGGCCCGGTGCCGATCGGCTGCTGGTTGATATCCCGCACGTCGCCCTTGGTCATGAGCTGTTCGGCGTATTCAGCCGACAAAATGCCCGCGAAGTTCATGGCGATGTTCTGCACGAACGCCGCGTCCACGGTGTTCAAGTTGAAGACCACGGTATGAGGGTCGGTCTTTTCGACGGACTTGATCTTCTTGTTCATGCCCATACCGGTGAAGTACGGGAACTCGGTGGGATAAGCGACCCGAAACGGGTGCTCGGGATTGAGCATGCGATTGAACGTGAACAACACGTCGTCGGCATTGAAGTCGCGGGTCGGCTTGAAGTTCTTGTTGCTGTGGAATTTCACGCCTTCGCGCAGATGGAACGTGTAAGTCAGGCCATCGGCAGACACGTCCCACGAAGTTGCAAGGCCCGGGACGACAGAGGTGTCGCCCTGTTTGAATTCGGTCAGGCGGTTGTAGATCGGCTCGGAAGCATCGTTGTCGGTCGCCGAAGTGTACTGAGCGCTGTCGAAACCGGCCGGGCTCGCTTCGGAGCAGAACACCAGATTGTTCGCTTGAGCCAGAGGGGTCAGGGCAAACGCGCCCAGGCCAAGCAAGGAGGTCATCGCAAGTGATTTACGCATGGTGATTCCTATCCTTCAAAGGACGAGCCCGCGGCCCGTGTCTTCCATAAACATATGCCATAAGCCCGAAGGCATTATCCGAACGGCACGCGCAACATAGCCTCGACGGTATGTCTGCAAAGGCATGCGGTAAATAGGCTCGCAGGCCGCAAAGCGTGTAGGAAAGCGCCCTGGCGATAGTAGGGAAGTGCTTAAGCAGCAACTTCCCACACTAACCAGACAACTTATCGCTGTTCGGATCGGCGTTTGACTGCGCTGTGGAAACAGCGCAGTAAAACGACTTTTACTTAACGCTTACACCGTAGAAGGAGTTCAGACCGAACGGACTGATCTTGAAGTCCTGCACGTTGCTGCGCATTGGCTGGAAAACAGTCGAGTGCGCGATAGGTGTCATCGGCACGGCGGCCTTGAGGAGGTGTTGCGCCTGTTTGTACAGTTCGGTGCGCTTGGCCTGATCCGGAGTTTCCTTGGCCTGGTGGATCAAGGTGTCGAAAGGCTTGTCGCACCACTTGGCGAAGTTGTTGCCATTCAGTGCGTCGCAACCGAACAGCGTACCCAGCCAGTTGTCCGGGTCACCGTTATCACCGCTCCAACCAATCAGCATGGCGCCGTTTTCACCATTCTTGGCGCGCTTGATGTACTCGCCCCATTCGTAGCTGACGATCTTGGCGTTGATGCCGATCTTCTTCCAGTCGGACTGGAGCATCTCGGCCATCAGCTTGGCATTGGGGTTGTAAGGACGCTGAACCGGCATCGCCCACAGGGTGATTTCGGTGCCTTCCTTGATGCCGGCTTCCTTGAGCAGCGCGCGGGCTTTCTCAGGATCGTATTTGGCATCCTTGATGGTGTCGTCGTACGACCACTGGGTCGGTGGCATGGCGTTGACGGCCAGCTGACCAGCACCCTGGTAAACCGAGTCGATGATCTGCTGCTTGTTGACGGCCATGTCCAGTGCCTGACGCACTTTCAACTGCGCCAGCGGGTTGGGCTGGTCGCTGTCTTTGATCTTGTCCATCACGTTGTAAGCGATGTAGCCCAGGTTGAAGCCAGCCTGGTCGGGCATCTTCAGGTTCTTGTCGGCCTTGAGCGGCTCAAGATCGGCAGGACGAGGATAAGCGGTGATCTGGCATTCGTTCTTCTTGAGCTTCTGCATACGCACCGATGGGTCGGTGGTGATGGCGAAGATCAGGTTGTCGACTTTGACGTCCTCAGGCTTCCAGTAGTCCTTGTTGCCGGTGAAGCGAATGTTGGAGTCTTTCTGGTAGCTCTTGAATACGAACGGACCTGTGCCGATCGGCTTCTGGTTGATGTCGGTGGCCTTGCCTTCCTTGAGCAGCTTGTCGGCGTACTCGGCGGACTGGATCGAGGCAAAGCTCATTGCCAGGTTCTGAATGAACGCAGCGTCGACTGTCTTGAGCACGAATTTGACGGTGTGATCGTCAACCTTCTCGACCTTGGTAATGTTGGTGTCCATTGCCATGTCGGTGAAGTACGGGAATTCGGTCGGCGCTGCCTTACGGAACGCCGAATCTTTGTCGATCATGCGGTTGAAGGTGAACAGCACGTCATCGGCGTTGAATTCGCGGGTCGGCTTGAAATACGGCGTGGTGTGAAACTTGACGCCTTCACGCAGATGGAAGGTGTAGGTCAGAACGTCTTCCGAGACGTCCCAGCTGGTCGCCAGACCAGGTTGAACCGCGGTGCCGCCACGCTCGAACTGGACCAGGCGGTTGAAGACTGTTTCCGCCGAAGCGTCGAAGTCAGTGCCTGTCGTGTACTGCGCCGGGTCAAAACCCGCCGGGCTGCCTTCGGAGCAGAACACCAGGTTCGAGGCTGCATGGGCGAAGGGGGCACTGGCAAGCAAGCCGGCGCCGACTAGAAACGGAATGACCGCGTGTTTGAGCATGGTGGCCTCAGTTGTTGTCATTTTTCTGGTTAGAGGGACCGACCTCATGAGTCGTCCCGTCGATACTTATGCAGGGTGCATACCCAAAGCAAGATGTTGGCGCCAAACAAGCTACAAAGAGTGGCACGCTCGTACAGGAATGTCGCGAAAGTGTAAGTTTTGACGCATTTGAACGTTTGCGCGTCGCATTAGGAAAGATTTTGCGCACCATGCAAGCGCAATCGGGTGTGGGAAATGCACCCGATTGGGGCTCGATTGTTACCTCATTTGCCTAGACTAACCCCGTAGAAGGGTGTCAGCCCGAACGGGCTGATCTTGAAGTCCTGCACTTCCTTCCGCATTGGCTGGAACACTCTGGAGTTGGCGATAGGCGTGATCGGCACCTGCGCCTTGAGCACCGCCTGCGCCTGTTGGTACAGCTTGATACGCTCATCGCGCTGGCTAGTGACCTTGGCCTGTTGTACCAGCTTGTCGTACGCAGGGTCACACCACTTGGCGTAGTTGCTGCCCTTTACTGCGGCGCAGCTGTACAGCACGCCGAGCCAGTTGTCGGGGTCACCGTTGTCTCCGGTCCAGCCGTAGATCATCGCGTCATGCTCGCCGGCCTTGGCGCGTTTGATGTACTCGCCCCATTCGTAGCTGACGATGTTGGCTTTGATGCCGATCTTGTCCCAGTCGGACTGGATCATCTGCGCCGACATTCGGGCATTGGGGTTGGAAGCGCGCTGTACCGTCATCGCCCACAGATTGGTCGTCGTGCCCGGCGCGACGCCTGCTTCCTTGAGGAGTTGTCTGGCCTTGGCAGGATCGTGGGGCGCATCCTTGATGTTCGGATCGAAGCTCCATTGCGCGGGCGGCAACGCATTTTCGGCCAGCACGCCTGCGCTCTGATACACCGCCTTGATAATCGCAGGCTTGTCGATCGCCATGTCCAGCGCCTGACGAACCTTGAGCTGATCCAGAGGAGGATGCCCCACGTTGTAGGCCAGGAAGCCCAGGTTGAAGCCCGGCTGGCTGAGGACTTTGAGCTTGGGGTCTTTCTCTATCTGCTCGATGTCCTGCGGGCGAGGATAGCCGCTGACCTGACACTCGCCGGTCTTGAGCTTCTGCAGCCGAACCGCCGCATCGCTGTTGATCGAGAAGATGAGATTGTCGAGCCTGACATCCTCAGGCTTCCAGTACTGCGTATTACCGGCGTAACGAATTTGCGAATCCTTCTGGTACCGCTTGAACACGAACGGACCGGTACCGATGGGCTTCAGATTCAGATCCTGCGCCTTGCCTTCCTTAAGCAGCTGGTCGGCGTACTCGGCGGACTGGATCGAGGCGAAGCTCATGGCCAGATTCTGTGCGAATGCGGCGTCGATGGTGTTCAGGTTGAAACGCACGGTCTGCGCGTCCAGTTTCTCGACGTTCTTGATCGTGGTGTTGAGCCCCATGTCAGTGAAGTACGGAGATTCTGAAGGGTACGCCTTGCGAAACGGATGATTGGCATCGAGCAGCCGATTGAAGGTGAACAGCACATCGTCGGCGTTGAAGTCGCGGGTCGGCGTGAAATAGTCGGTGGTGTGGAATTTCACGCCTTCTCGCAGATGGAAGGTGTAGGTCAGCCCGTCAGGAGAGACATCCCAGCGAGTCGCCAGCCCCGGCTCGATTTCGGTACCGCCACGCTTGAACTGCGTCAGCCGGTTGAAGACCGTTTCTGCCGAGGCATCGAAGTCGGTGCCGCTGGTGTACTGGCTGGGATCGAACCCGGCAGGGCTCGCCTCCGAACAGTACACCAGCGTGGTAGCGGCCTGCGCCAGAGGCGCACAGGCTGCCAGAGCAGTCGTCAAAAGCAGCGGCTTGAAGATGGAATGTCCCATGGAACCCTCTTGAAATACGGGGATTACTACAGCGGAGCCTCGAGACCCGCTCCCGGAAACCCTTTCCCTCAGGTGGGGGAGGAAAAGAGCGCAGCATAGCGGTACATAGCTATATACATGCATGCGCAGCTCAGTGGCACCCTACACCGCATGAGCAAACGCGCCTACCAATACAGGATCGATCAGTGGGTACCCAGCAGCAAGCGCTGTTCGGGCTGTGGCCATCGACTTGAAAGGCTCGCGCTGTCGGTTCGCCGCTGGACCTGTCCCGAGTGTGGTGCAGACCATGATCGGGACATCAATGCAGCCAGGAATATAAAAGCCGTGGGGCTCACGGTGTTAGCCTGTGGAGAGCGTGTAAGACCGGCTGCCTGAATGGCAGAAGGCAGTGCTCAGTGAAGCAGGAATCCCCTACCTTTCCGCCCGTGGGCGGCGGTCGCAGACCGAGGTAGGGGAGGACGTCAACCGTGATTCCCTGGAAAATGAAAGGGGCGAGGCGGCAGGCGCTTTAGGGGGATTTCTGATCTGCTGATCAGATAGCAGCGCCGCCTGGAGGAAAGCGGCGGCAACCAGGTTGCCGCCGAGGTTTTAGCGAGTTGAGTCCGGGATCGCGACTTCGATCACACCATCGGCAGCAACGGTGACCTGACTGGTGCCTGCCTCGACGTCAGGCGTTGGCGCAGCGTCTTCGCGCGAAGACTTCATCATCATGGCTGGCGCGCGCAGGTACGGCTGCGGGTAGCCAGAGGTATTGAGGTTGACGTTGACCAGTTTGTAGCCCGTGCCGCCCAGTGCCTCGGTAATCAGCTGGGCGCGTGCTTTGAATGCGGTTACCGCGTCCTTGAGCAAGGCGTCCTCACTGGTTTTGCGAGCCGTTGGGGAGATGGAGAAGTCCATGCCGCCCATTTTAACGTCGGTGAGCAGCTCGCCCGTCAGCTTGGACAGCGCCGCAAAGTCAGCACTTTCCAGACGCAGTTCTGCTCGCTCGCGCCAGCCGGTGATCTTCTGACCCTTGTCATCGTAAACCGGGTAGCTGTTGCGATTGCCCTGACGGATCTTCACTTCCTTGACCTGACGCGCCTGCGCCAGCGTCTTGTTCAGGGTTTCGGTGATCTGCGCGGCCAGCTTGGCCGGGTCGCTGTCCTGGGCTTCGGTGTAAAGCGTGACGAGCATCAGGTCGCGCTGGACCTCCTGAT
>JARDZH010000379.1 GCA_029240955.1 Pseudomonas sp.
CGCCCGCGCCAAGACCGAACCTGCCGCCGTGGTGAAGGCCGCCAAGCAATCGATGGCCGTGCACGTCAAAGCCATGCTGGCCTTCCAGAAAATGGGCGTACCGACCTTCGACTATGGCAACAACATCCGCCAGATGGCCCAGGAAGAGGGCGTCGAGAATGCCTTCGATTTCCCGGGTTTCGTCCCCGCCTATATCCGTCCCCTGTTCTGCCGTGGCATCGGCCCGTTCCGCTGGGCCGCGCTGTCGGGGGACCCGCAGGACATCTACAAGACCGACGCCAAGGTCAAGGAGCTGATCCCCGACGACGCTCACCTGCACAACTGGCTGGACATGGCCCGCGAACGCATCAGCTTCCAAGGCTTGCCGGCACGTATCTGCTGGGTTGGCCTGGGCCAGCGCGCCAAGTTGGGCCTGGCCTTCAATGAGATGGTGCGCAGCGGCGAGTTGTCGGCGCCGATCGTGATCGGTCGCGACCACCTGGACTCCGGTTCCGTGGCCAGCCCGAACCGTGAGACCGAATCCATGCAGGACGGCTCCGACGCCGTTTCCGACTGGCCACTGCTCAACGCCTTGCTCAACACCGCCAGCGGCGCGACCTGGGTATCGCTGCATCATGGCGGCGGAGTCGGCATGGGTTTCTCGCAGCATTCGGGGATGGTCATCGTCTGCGACGGCACCGATGAAGCGGCCGAGCGTATCGCGCGCGTGCTGCATAACGACCCGGCCAGCGGTGTGATGCGTCATGCCGATGCCGGCTACGAAATCGCTATTGATTGCGCCAGAGAGCAGGGTTTGAACCTGCCGATGATCGGACGTTAACAGGCGCCCCGCGCCACCGGCAGAAGGCCGTTTGAAGCTGCCCTCACCTTACAGGCTCAGGAGCATCAATCATGAACACCAGAAAGGCGTTGTTGACCACGTTGATTTCGGCCGGTTTGCTCGTTGGTAGCGGCGCAAGCCAGGCGGCAGGCTGGTGCGAGTCGGGCAAACCGGTGAAATTCGCCGGTTTGAATTGGGAAAGCGCGATGCTGCTGACCGACATCCTTCAAGTGATCTTCGACAAAGGCTACGGCTGCACCGTCGACGCGCTGCCGGGCAACTCGATCGCCATGGAAAATGCCCTCGGCACCAACGACATTCAGGTGTTTGCCGAAGAGTGGGTAGGCCGCAGCGAGGTGTGGAACAAGGCGGCAGCCGCGGGAAAAGTCGTCGGCATCGGCGCGCCGGTAGTCGGCGCAGTGGAAGGCTGGTACGTCCCGCGCTACGTGATCGAAGGCGATACCAAGCGCAAACTGGCGGCCAAGGCGCCGGACCTCAAGGCGGTGAGTGATCTGCCCAAGTACGCGGCGCTGTTCAAGGATCAGGAAGAACCCGGCAAAGGCCGTTTCTACAACTGCCCGGCCGGCTGGACCTGCGAGCTGGAAAACACCGATATGCTCAAGCGCTACGGCCTGGAAGACACATACACCAACTTCCGTCCCGGCACCGGCCCGGCCCTTGATGCGGCTATTCTCTCCAGCTACAAGCGCGGCGAGCCTATTCTCACGTATTACTGGTCGCCGACGCCGTTGATGGGCCAGGTCGATCTGGTGCGTCTGGAAGAGAAGCCCGGCGTGAACAAGACGATCGATATCAAGGTGGGTGTGTCCAAGGTGTTCCACGACGAAGCGCCCGAACTGGTCGCTGTCCTGGAGAAGGTCAATCTGCCGATCGACCTGCTGAACCAGAATCTGGGGCGCATGGCCAAAGACCGGATCGAGTCGCCCAAACTTGCCAGGCTTTTCCTCAAGGAACATCCGGAGGTCTGGCATAAGTGGGTCAGCGAGGACGCCGCGAAGAAAGTGAGCGCCTCGTTATAACGGCCCGCCCTTTCCAACCGAGAGCCCAACCGAGAGCCGCCTATGTTTCCCGAAAGCTTTACTTTCTCGATCGCCAACTGGGTGAATGACGGGGTCGATGCGCTGGTCACCCAGTACGGAGATGTGTTCCGGCACATCTCCGACACGTTGCTCTGGGCCATCGTCAATCTCGAAGGCCTGCTGCGTCTCGCGCCCTGGTGGCTGATGTTGCTGATCGTCGGCGGCATCGCTTGGCACGCGACGCGTAAGGTGTTCACGACGCTGGTGATCGTCGGCCTGTTGTTTCTGGTGGGCGCGGTCGGACTATGGGACAAGCTGATGCAGACGCTGGCGCTGATGCTGGTCGCCACGCTCATCGCCGTGCTGATCGGCATCCCGCTGGGCATTCTGTCGGCGCGCAGCAATCGCCTGCGCTCGGTGCTGATGCCGCTGCTGGACATCATGCAGACCATGCCCAGCTTCGTGTACCTGATCCCGGTGCTGATGCTGTTTGGCCTGGGCAAGGTGCCGGCGATCTTCGCCACGGTCATCTACGCGGCGCCGCCGCTGATTCGCCTGACCGATCTGGGCATTCGTCAGGTCGACGGCGAAGTGATGGAAGCGATCAACGCGTTCGGCGCCAATCGCTGGCAACAACTGTTCGGCGTGCAACTCCCGCTGGCGTTGCCGAGCATCATGGCCGGGATCAACCAGACGACCATGATGGCGCTGTCGATGGTGGTCATCGCCTCAATGATCGGAGCGCGGGGGCTGGGTGAAGACGTACTCGTCGGCATTCAGACGCTGAACGTCGGGCGTGGCCTGGAGGCGGGCCTTGCCATCGTCATTCTTGCGGTGGTGATCGACCGCATTACGCAGGCCTACGGCCGCCCTCGGCATGAGGCGAGCAAATGATGGACGCAACCGCAAACAAGATCGTCGTCAGGAACGTGTTCAAGATTTTCGGCAACCGCAGCGAAGAAGCCCTGGCAATGGTCCGCGACAGCAAGAGCAAGGACGAGGTGCTCGCCCGGACCGGCTGCGTGGTGGGCGTGAACGACCTGTCGCTGTCCATCGCCAGCGGCGAAATCTTCGTGATCATGGGGTTGTCCGGCTCAGGAAAGTCGACGCTGGTGCGCCATTTCAATCGCCTGATCGACCCGACCAGCGGGGAAATCCTGGTTGATGGCGAAGACATCCTGCGCTACGACATGGAAGCGCTGCGCCAGTTTCGGCGGCACAAGATCAGCATGGTGTTCCAGAGCTTCGGCCTGCTGCCGCACAAGACCGTTCTCGACAACGTTGCCTACGGCTTGAAGGTGCGTGGCGAGTCCAAGGCGCTGTGCCGCGAGCGGGCGCTGCATTGGGTCGCAACCGTGGGTCTGAAAGGCTACGAGGACAAATATCCGCATCAGCTGTCGGGCGGTATGCGCCAGCGCGTCGGCCTGGCGCGGGCGCTGGCGGCGGACACCGACATCATTCTGATGGACGAAGCGTTCAGTGCGCTCGACCCGTTGATCCGCGCGGAAATGCAGGACCAGTTGCTGGAGCTGCAGGCCAGTCTGCAAAAGACCATCGTGTTCATCACCCACGACCTCGACGAAGCCGTGCGCATTGGCAATCGCATCGCGATCCTCAAGGACGGGCGACTGATTCAGGTGGGCACACCCAAGGAAATTCTTCACTCGCCAGCCGACGACTACGTTGATCGATTCGTGCAGCGGCGCGTGGCGACGCTTTAAGGACCTGACCGATGCCGCAAGCAGAACCGATTGTCATCAGCGACGCTCCATTGCGCTGGCAGGATGTCGTCGCCGTGGCGCGGCATGACGCGCCGTTGTCGTTGTCCGACGGTGCCTGGGCTCGCATTGAAAACGCTCAGGCCATCGTGCAGCGCATCGTCGCCAGCGGCGAACGCGCTTATGGCGTAAACACAGGGCTCGGCGCGCTGTGCAACGTGTCACTCGAAGGTGAACAGCTGAGCCGCCTGTCGCGCAACAC
>JARDZH010000380.1 GCA_029240955.1 Pseudomonas sp.
AACTTGACTGATAAATTGAACTGGCTCCGTTTTTAAAAGTCTCCCGCGTTGATGCAGCAGTCCATGCAGCCACAACTTCCTCACTGGAATGACCTGATGCTCTATCGCCTGGCCGCTGACGCGGTCGTCCTCTTTCATCTGGCGTTTATTCTGTTCGTCCTCATGGGCGGCCTGCTGACGTTGCGCACTCCCTGGATGGCGTTCGTCCACCTGCCGGCGATGGCGTGGGGTGCGGCCGTGGAGCTTCTGCATCTTTATTGCCCGCTGACGCCGCTGGAAAACAGCCTGCGCGCCAAGGCTGGCGAACAGGGCTATGCAGGCGGGTTCATCGAGCATTACATCATCGCGCTCATCTATCCCGCCGGGCTGACGCCGCAGATACAGCTATGGCTTGGCAGTGTGGTCGTGGTCGTCAACGCCCTTGTGTACAGCGTGCTGGCTGCCCGGCTGGTCAGGCGATACCGGCGCACCCGATGGCTGTGATCTTTTTGTTCGGGTCATTCAGCAATGTGATGGTGGGATTCCAACGCAGATGCAGTGATTACACTCTGCAAACCCCTCCGCAGATCAAGGCTGACTCTCCATGCAAAACCGCATCATGATTACAGGCGCAGGCTCCGGGCTGGGCCGCGAGATCGCGCTACGCTGGGCGCGCGAGGGCTGGCGGCTGGCGTTGTCGGACATCAACGATGGCGGATTGCAGGAGACCCTGGCGCTGGTGCGATCAGCAGGCGGAGACGGTTTCACTCAGCGCTGCGACGTGCGCGATTACAGCCAGCTCGTCGCGCTGGCCCAAGCCTGCGAAGAACGGTTCGGCGGCGTCGACGTTATCGTCAATAATGCGGGCGTGGCCTCCGGCGGGTTTTTCAGCGAGCTGTCGCTGGAAGACTGGGACTGGCAGATCGCGATCAACCTGATGGGCGTGGTCAAGGGCTGCAAGGCGTTCCTGCCGATGCTTGAAGCCAGTCAGGGCAAGATCATCAATATCGCGTCGATGGCTGCACTGATGCAGGGGCCGGCGATGAGCAATTACAACGTGGCGAAGGCCGGTGTGGTTGCGTTGTCCGAAAGCTTGCTGGTCGAGTTGAAAGAGCAGCAGGTCGACGTGCATGTGGTCTGTCCGTCGTTCTTCCGCACCAATCTGCTGGACTCCTTCCGTGGCCCGACGCCTGCGATGAAAGCGGAAGTCGGCAAGTTGCTCGACGGGTCGCCGATTTCCGCCAGTGAAATTGCCGACTGCATCTACGAACAGGTCGGCAGGGGCGAGTTCATGATCCTGCCTCACGAGGACGGCCGCGCGGCCTGGCAACTCAAGCGCCAGCACCCACAGGCGCTGTACGACGAGATGAGCAGCCTGTGCGCGAAAATGCGCGCCAAGGCCAGACGCGGCTGAACCTGCTTGGAAGGTCGCGGCGGTCAGTGGCGAAGGATTCTGATAGGGTGGCGCGCATCTTTCGCCGTTTGACGAGACGCGGTCGTGCTCAATTATCTGTGGTTCTTTCTTGCTGCGCTGTTCGAGATCTTCGGTTGTTACGCGTTCTGGCTCTGGCTGCGTCAGGGCAAGAGCTCGCTGTGGGTGATTCCGGCACTGGTCAGTCTGACGCTGTTCGCGCTTCTGCTGACACGCGTCGAAGCGGCTTACGCCGGTCGCGCCTATGCCGCTTACGGTGGGATTTACATCGTCGCATCTATTGCCTGGCTGGGCCTGGTCGAGAAAGTCAGGCCGCTGAATTCCGATTGGCTCGGAGTCGCCTTGTGTGTGATCGGCGCGACCGTGATCCTCCTCGGCCCGCGCTGGTCGGCACCGTGAAAAGCCGTTTTTTAGCCGCAAAGTAGGACGTTTCTTTCAGGTTTCTCCGACCGGCTTGAAGGACATTACTGATTCGTTCCCGCTGCATTGATGCGACGGGGAGTGCCATGCAACCTGTACTCTTTTCGATATCAGGAGAGTGGGAAAATGCTGGTACTAACGCGGGATGTAGGCGAGACCTTTTCCATCGGTGAGGAGATCACCGTGCAGATTTTAGGCGTGAACGGCAATCAGGTACGCCTCGGCATCGATGCACCGAAGGACGTCAAGATCCATCGGGCCGAAGTGTTCCAGCGCATCGCCCGCAAGCAAGCGCCGCAGCAGCGTGCCGGGACTTGAAGTCAGTCGAAGTACTCTTTGGGCACGTCGTGCTTGAGCATCAGCTGGCACTGTTGGCTTTCGAGGTCAAAGAAGATCACCGCCTGACCTTTGCTCAATGCCTGGCGGACCCGCAACACGCGGGTCTGCAGCGGCGTGTCGTCGCCGTTGTCCGTCCCTTCGCGGGTCACGAAATCCTCGATCAGGCGGGTGAGGGTGTCAGGTTCGAGCTGGTCGTGAGGGATGAGCATGATGATTCTCGGCTTGATGACCGCAGATGATAGTGCCGCGCCGACACATGTCGCAATTTTTGTGGAGGCTTGCAGTGAGGATTAGCCGAGCGCGTCTGTGGGAGGGAGCGTCAGCTCGCGACGGCGGTGAGTGATATTGCCCCATCGCGAGCTTCGCTCCCTCCCAGGGGTCTGGCGCCAGTACCTCTAAACCTTAACCCTCCTCACGATGCTGCCCGATCAGACTGTCCACCGGCGGCACGCGGGTATCCGATTCCATCTGTGCATCATGCTCCAGCTGATGGCTGAACCGGTCCATGGACACTTGCGCAGGCTTGGCATCGCTCGCGAACACCGGCGGGCTGAGCATGTAGGCGCTGAGCAGTTTGCTCAGTGCGGCCAGGCTGTCGATGTGCGTGCGTTCATAGCCATGAGTCGCATCGCAACCAAACGCCAGCAGAGCCGTGCGGATGTCGTTGCCCGACGTCACCGCCGAGTGGGCATCACTGAAGTAATAGCGGAACAGATCGCGCCGCATCGGCAAGTCATTCTCTGCACCCAGGCGTAGCAAGTGGCGCGAGAGGTGATAATCGTAAGGCCCGCCGGAATCCTGCATCGCCACGCTCACCGCGTGTTCGCTGGAATGCTGGCCCGGTGCGACCGGCGCAATGTCGATGCCGACGAATTCACTCACATCCCAAGGCAAGGCACCGGCCGCGCCAGTCCCGGTTTCCTCGGTGATGGTAAACAGCGGGTGGCAATCGATCAGCGGCTCGGCACCGCTCTCGACGATGGCCTTCAATGCCGCCAGCAACGCAGCGACGCCGGCTTTGTCGTCCAGATGGCGAGCGCTGATGTGGCCGCTCTCGGTGAATTCGGGCAACGGATCGAACGCCACGAAGTCACCAATACCGATGCCAAGCGACTCACAATCAGCGCGGGTTGCGCAGTACGCGTCCAGACGCAGTTCAACGTGGTCCCAGCTGATCGGCATGGTATCGACGGCCGTGTTGAACGCATGACCCGACGCCATCAACGGCAAGACGCTGCCACGGATGATGCCGTTATCGGTGAACACGCTGACCCGGCTGCCTTCGGCAAAGCGGCTCGACCAGCAACCGACTGCCGCCAGCCCCAGGCGACCGTTGTCTTTCACTTCGCGAACGATGGCGCCGATGGTGTCCAGATGCGCGGAAACGGCGCGGTCAGGGCTGTTCTGCTTGCCTTTGATCGTGGCGCGAATGGTGCCGCGCCGGGTCATTTCGAATGGAATGCCGAGTTCTTCCAGGCGCTCGACCACGTAACGCACGATGGTATCGGTAAAGCCCGTCGGGCTCGGAATCGCCAGCATTTCCAGCAGCACTTTCTGCAGGTAATTGAGATCCGGATCGGGGATTTGCACTTCGGACATGGAAGGCTCCTTTGGCAAAGGCTTGAATGCCAGGATCAAACTACAGGCCGCAGGGCAGGGAAC
>JARDZH010000381.1 GCA_029240955.1 Pseudomonas sp.
CGCTCCACTTCCATCCTGCGCTTCACTCCGCATCTCCCCTGTCTCCTGTCCTCGCTGAAAGCTTCTTACTGAATTTCCCCCTGCCCTGTCGCTCTCAACACATGTCTGCCAATTCGCATGCGTGAGCCGATATGTACCCCACTACACCGGACGGTCGTTATTTCGTGGTCAAGGGCCAGCTTTGGCGTTGCACCAATCCTGCGCTTGACGAAGAAGATCGCCAACGGCTGGTGAAGGAGCTGATGACAGCCCGGCGTCAGGTGAAAGAAGCCAGGAAAGCCGAGAGCGCAGCGTTGCTCAAGACGGCGCGCGAGCATGTGCAGGCCGCTAAAGTCGCTCTGGGTGAGCGCGGGCCGGTCTGGTGGAGCGACGGCAGCCCGGACTTCAATCGCCATAAGGCGATAAACACGCCGTACGCGGAGTGGTATGCGGGCCTTGAGCCTGAACCAGAAAAGTCGTCGTGACCCCTCTTGCGCCATCGGAAAAAGACCTGAGTACTCCCTCGATTGGCGCCAGCATAACGATAGAAAGAGTTATGCATCGAGTACCGACCATTATCAAACATCCTCCACGGCGCTACGCACTTCGCGGTATAGGCTGAATCGTTACATATAGCTCGGACTCATCTGACAGCGCGATTTTACTTACGCTTTCAACCGATCTGTTCGTTAACAGAGCGACGCTCGAAAGCCGGATCGTTCGACCACACCACAGCGGTATTGAATTTAATTTGAATCCCTGCGAAGCCCCATGGTCATTTATCTGGAGAGCACGAAGAAGACAACGCAATGGAGGTATTTATGAGCCTTGCAATGACAATCTTCAGCATGATCGCCGCCTGGTTAGCGATAGCCTGTGCAATGCTGTGGGGCGTGCTGCGGGTCAGCCGCCGGCATCAGACACCGGCTGCGACCGTCAGGCCCAAAGCACTACCGTATCACCGGATGCCATGCAGAATCGGCGCTTGAAGCATTTGACCGGCTGATCGTTCGCGCCGAAAGTTCACCGTGTTTGTATTTGCGGTCGAGCGAAACAGTGACCTTAATGTCAAAAAAACACCGCCATACGAAACGGCGGGTAAATTTCTTGTCATCTGAAGATAATGTTCGAACCGGAGTAACAAAACATGTCCAAACTGGCTGAATATCGTCAACTTGAACGCCACCTCGCCGAACAGCTTGAAGCGCTGGAAGCCATGAAAGGCGACAAGGCACTCGAGCAGGAAATAGAGTTCGAAAGCAAGCTCCGGGAACTGCTGGGCGAGTACAACAAGAGCCTCAAGGACATTGTCTCCATCCTTGATCCTCAGTCCTCTTCCAGGTCCGGAAAAACTGCGCCCGCTCCGGCCAAAGCGACTCGAAAGGCTCGCAGTGTGAAGCAGTACAAAAACCCTCATTCAGGCGAGGTCGTTGAAACCAAAGGCGGCAATCACAAGACGCTGAAGCAATGGAAAGCTGAATACGGTGCTGAAACCGTGGAAAGCTGGGTAGCGTGATAGCTGCAGGGCGAGGTCAAAGCGTATCCGACGAAGGACGAGCTTGCGGCTTCGCCTGCGCCACGCTGTCCGCACTCTGCAGTAGCAGGGGTGTTGATGAAGCTGTGCACCAAAACCTCTGCTGCGCCTTCATATCCGAATGATTGTTATAAACAAGGACGCTACACTCATCTGAATGCAGCGCATCCTTTCCTCAAGAATTAATCGGTGTGTTCTATGACGGCGGATGGTCCGAAGACTTAGCGGAGAACGATCTGTGAAACTTGTTGGTGCGCGGTTGCGGGAAGAGCGAAAAAAACTTGGGCTGACTCAGCAGGAATTCGCTGCGCTCGGTGGAATCGCGAGCAACGCGCAGGCGCATTATGAAGCCGGCGAACGACAACCCAAAGCGGGCTACCTGATCGGCATCGCCAGCAGCGGCGTCGACATTCTGTACGTGCTACTGGGCAAGCGTACCCCCACGGCGGAGGCCAGCCTCAGCCCGGAAGAAGCACGCATCATCCAGCATTACCGGTCGCTGCCCAAAGAAGACCAGAGCGCTCTGGGACAACTGTCTTCATCACTTTCCGACTGCGATTAATCCCTCTCTCCCTGGCAGCGATGCGGCTGCCGTCCCACGAAATTTCAAACGCGCGGCATGCAACTTTCGTTAAAGATGCGAGCCTAACCGGCGCCTGAATTTTTGAACGACCTCTGGCTCTTCTAATGACAGGCTGAAACTTGAATTAGCCTCGTTAATTCGCCTGTAGCTTGCAATTCAGCTCAAAAAGTAGAAACTCCCCGCATTGCTGGCAAGGCGCTATCGATCTTTGATCTTTATTAAAGCCAAACCGACCTCATCAGAATCTTAAGGAGTTTGAAGTATGGCAAGCCTGCTACAGCGTACCGTGCAAGCGATCAAGACGTCCCAGACCGCGATCATCTCCAACTGGGTATCCAGCCTGGAAGCCAGCGGCGCCACGCGCAACCTTAAAGAAGAAGACGTCAAGGGTCAGGCTCGGGAATTCCTGAACCTGCTCGTCGGTGCAGCAGAGCGTGAAAGTGTTCAGTCGCTGGCAGGCAGCGACTGGGACGAGATCCGCCAGTTCCTTGAAAAGCTGTCAGCCACCCGCGCACTGGCCGGTCAGGATTCGCATCAAACCGTAGGTTTTATCTTCACGCTGAAAGGCCCGCTGTTTGCAGTCCTGCAGCAAGCGTACAGCGACAGCCCGGCGCTACTCGCCGAACAACTGCTGCAGACTTCCGATCTGCTGGATTCGCTGGGTATGCACACCATGCGCACCTACCAGAAATCCCGTGAAGCCGTGATCAAGCGTCAGCAGGAAGAACTGCTCGAACTGTCGACCCCAGTGGTCAAACTCTGGGAAGGCGTGCTGGCCCTGCCGATGATCGGCACTCTGGACTCTCAGCGTACCCAAGTGGTCATGGAATCCCTGCTGCAGCGCATCGTCGACACGGGTTCCGAGATCGCGATCATCGACATCACCGGTGTTCCGACAGTCGACACGCTGGTCGCTCAGCACCTGCTCAAGACCGTGACCGCCATTCGCCTGATGGGTGCTGACTGCATCATCAGCGGCGTGCGTCCGCAGATCGCGCAGACCATCGTGCATCTGGGCCTGGACCTGCAAGGCGTCGTGACCAAATCCAATCTGGCGGATGCACTGGCGCTCGCGTTGCGTCGCCTGGGCACAACCGTTGTAAAGGCTGCGGTGTAATCGATGGAAAGAATCCCGATATTGCAGATGGGCTCCTTTCTGCTGGTCACCATTCAGGTGGACATGCACGATCAGTTGGCCCTGACCCTGCAAGACGATCTTTCCGAACGTATCAGCGCAACGTCCGCCAAGGGCGTGCTGATCGACATCTCGGCGCTGGACATCGTCGACTCTTTCGTCGGCCGCATGATCGGCACCATTTCCGGCCTGTCGCGCATCATGGATGCACAGACGGTGCTGGTCGGCATGCAGCCCGCTGTTGCCATCACGCTGGTTGAGCTGGGCATGACCCTGCCAGGCGTGAGCACCGCGCTGAATGTCGAGCGCGGCATGAAGCTGCTTCAAGAGCGGGCAGGTGCGCAATGAGCGTACAGAGCTCTGGCTCGCAACCGGTCCTGATCGAACAGGACGTCGTACTGGCTCGTCAGACGGCGCGAAAACTGTCGCAGGAATGCGGCATGCGTCTGGTGGATCTGACCAAGATGGTCACCGCTGTCAGCGAACTGGCGCGTAACACCGTGGTGTATGGCGGCGGCGGTTCGATGGACTGGCAGATCATCGATGAAGGCGTGCGCAAAGGCTTGCGCATTACCTTCAGCGACGAAGGCCCTGGCAT
>JARDZH010000382.1 GCA_029240955.1 Pseudomonas sp.
GACGGGCCGAGCAGGGTGACGAACTCACCTTTTTCGATCCGGCAATTGATCTCGCTGAACACAGCGGTGCCGGCGTAGCTTTTCTGCAGGTTCTCGATGCTGACGAAACTCATCCGGTCATTTGTCCTTGTTCAGTCGGTTGGCGATCCAGGTCAGCACCAGCACGAAGAAGAAATAAGAGATCACCAGCGCGCTGTTGAAGTGGCCGCTGCTGTTGCGCATGTTGTTCAGATAGACCTGCAGGGTTTCATAGCGAGTGCCGACCAGCAGATTGGCGAACACGAACTCGCCGAACAGAAACGAGAACGACAGCAGCAGCGCGACCATCAAGCCCTTGCGCAGGTTGGGCAACACCACCAGAAACGCGGCCTGCCAGGTGCTGGCGCCCAGCAACTGTGCTGCGTCCATCAGGTCTCTGAGGTTGATGGCCTGCAGATTGTTGGTAATCGCCCGGTACATGAACGGCAGGGCGACGGTGAAGTAGCAGCCAATCAGAATCCACGGCGTGCCGACCATCGCCATCGGCCCTGAACCGTAGAGTTGCAGCAGGCCGACCGACGACACCACCGGCGGCACGGCAAATGGCAACAGGATCAGGATGTTCATCAGGCTGTCGAGCCGTGGGAAGTGGTAATGCACCACGAACAGCAGCGGCAGGATCAGCACCACCGACAGCACCAGAGCGGCCACGCAGACGAACAGCGACTGCCCGAATGCATTCAGAAACCGCGGATCGCTCCACAGCGTCACGTACCACTTGAGCGTCAGCCCGCTCGGCAGAATGGTCGCCGACCAGCTGGAGGAGATCGAGTAGAGCAAGGTGCCGAGCAGCGGCAGCAGCAGAATGAGAAACACCGTGTACACCACCAGCCGGTGGTAGAGCCCTGCCGGGCTTCGTTCAGCGCGCGACATGGTAGCTCCTTCTCAGCAGCCATTGATGGATCACGGTCACCAGCGTCATCAGCCCGACGAGAATCATCGCCAGCGCGCTCGCCATGTTCGGGTCAAGCGTGATGTCGCCAGCCACCAGCGCCGCGATGCGGATGGGCAACACGTTGAAATTGCCGGTGGTCAGCGCATAGACCGTTGCATAGGCGCCCAGCGCGTTGGCCAGCAGAATCACGAAGGTGCCGAGCAGGGCAGGGGTAAGCACCGGTATGCCGATGTGCCGCCAGAAGTCATAACTGCTGGCGCCCAGCAGCGCTGCCGATTCCTGCCAGTCCTCGCGCACCGCGTCGAAGGCCGGATACAGCAGCAGGATGCCCAGCGGAATCTGGAAGTAGGTGTAGAGAATGATCAGCCCGGTCTTCGAGTAGAGGTTGAAGTCGTCGATGATCCCGGACTGCTTGAGCATCAGCGTCACCGCGCCGTTGAAGCCCAGCAGAATGATGAAGGCGAACGCCAGCGGCACGCCGGAGAAGTTGCTGGTCATGTTGGCGAACGAGTTCACGAAGTCGCGCAGCCGGGAGTCCACTTTTCGCAGCGACCAGGCCGCGAGAATCGCGATCAGGATGCCGAACAGGCTCGACCAGAAGCTGATCTCAAGGCTGAATTGCATGGCCTGCCGATAGAAGCGGGAGCTGAACGCTTTGCCGAAGTTTTCCCAGCCCCAACCGGTGTCGCTTTGCAGACTGTGGACGGCGACCCAGACCAGCGGGGCGATCTGAAACACGATAAAGAACACGGCGAACGGCAGCAGGCACAACAGGCCAAGCCACTTGCCACGGCTCAGCGGGTTCACTTGAGCATCTCCCGACTCACGCGCTGCACAAGGCGGCCGTGGACGCGAGCGTCGGGATCGGAAATCAGGGTGTGATTCATGGGCGACTCGACTGAGCAGCGAAGAGGTTGAAAACCTGCGAGCGAGACAGCACTCGCCCGCAGGCCGGATGCATCAGTTCATCTCGATGATGACTTGCTCGTTCCACTTCTGAGGCAGGGCCTTGGAGGTTTTTTCCCAGGCTTCGGCGCTCTTGATCGGCGTCACGTTCTTGTACTGCTCGTTGGGCAGCAGGCTGGCTTTCACGTCTTCGGGTAGCGTGATGTGCTCGGCGCGGATCGGACGCGCGTTGCCTTTAGCCAGATTGATCTGGCCGGCGTCGCTGAAGATGTACTCGCGGGTCAGCTTGGCTGCGTTCGGATGCTTGGCGTACTTGTTGATGATGGTGGTGTAGCCGGAAATCACCGAGCCGTCGGACGGAATCAGTACAACGTAGTCGTCAGGCTTGGCCATCTTGGCTTTGTAGCTCAGCCCGTTGAAGTCCCAGACCACGCCGACTTCCACTTCACCTTTCTCGATGGTCTGGATGGTCGGGTTGGCGAGCGACAGGCGCTTTTGCTTCGCCAGTTCGGTGAACAGTTGCAGACCCGGTTCGATGTTGGTTTCGTCGCCCTTCATGGCGAGCGCGGCTGCCAGAACGCCGTTGGCGGCCTGGGCAGCAGTGCCGACGTCGCCAATGGACACCTTGTATTTACCGGTTTTCAGGTCGGCCCAGGTTTTCGGAATCTCGGAGCCGTGCAACAGGTTCTTGTTGACGATAAAAGCGATGGTGCCGGTGTACGCCAGCGCCCAATGGCCTTCGGTGTCCTTGGCCCAGGTCGGAATCTGATCCCAGGTGGTCGGCTTGTAGGGCTGGGTCACGCCCTTGGCAGTCGCGATCGGGCCGAACGCTGCGCCCACGTCGCCGATGTCGGCGCTGGCGTTGTCCTTTTCAGCCTCGAACTTGGCGACTTCCTGCGCCGAGCTCATGTCGGTGTCCATGTGCTTGAGGCCGTACTTGGCCTGCAGGTCGGTCCAGGTGCCTTTCCAGTTGGCCCATTCATCCGGCATGCCAACGCTGTTGACCGCGCCTTCGGTCCGGGCGGCGGCTTCGAGCGTCTTGAGGTCTGTGTCCGCCGCCATGGCCGCCGTGCTCATGGCAATGGCCGAACCGAGGAGTGATGCCAACAAAAGATGTTTCATTCAGAGCTCCTTGTGCACTTCGATCAACGAAAGGTCGTTGCGGATGATTGGTCTAGGTCAGCAATACCTGAGCCAAGTTAGGCATATTCAATGACACTTTAATGTCCGGCGCCGTTCCCGCAGGCTGGCCGTGCCCGCCCTGAAGCGGCCGTCAGACAAGCGTAGACCATGGCTAAACGGCTGATCTGAAAGGCGTTGCGGCGGTATCGCGTGCGGAATGCCCGAGCGTATCGAGCCGGGTGTCACGCGACAGTCATTTACGCTGCCTAGGCTGACTCTGGATACCCACCCTGTCCTCATGCTGAATCCCATGCCCGCAGACGGCGCTGGTCTAGTCCAGATAGGTAACCTGATGCGCGAAGATGTGCCACGAGCAGTGACAGTAATAGGCAATGCCCTGCGCGAGCAGATCGAGCATGGCCTGCTGCCGCCAGGTCATAAGCTGCCCGCCGAGCGCACACTCAGCGAGGTGTTCGCCACTACGCGCATCACGTTGCGCGAAGCGTTGGTGCAGCTGGAGACCCAAGGGCTGATCTACCGCGAAGAGCGACGCGGCTGGTTCGTTTCGCCGCCACGCCTGACGTATGACCTGAGCCGATCCTCTCATTTTCATGCCATGGTTCAGTCCCAGGGGCGGGAAGCGCATACCGAACTGGTCCATGCGCGTTTGAAGCCTGCCTCGGCGAGCATCTGCGAAACACTCCAGCTGCCAGCGCTGTCGAGCGTGGTTCAGATTTGCCAGACAGGCCGTGTTGATGGACGGCTGGTTTTGTATGTTGAGCACTACCTGAACCCGGCGTTTTTCCCCGGCATTCTGGAGTGCGATCTTGGGCAGTCGCTGACCGAGCTGTATGCCGGCCGCTATG
>JARDZH010000383.1 GCA_029240955.1 Pseudomonas sp.
TGCGGAGCGAACAGTCACGTCCAGCCGGAACTCGAGGATTACAGTTACGAAGGCCGGTATTCGGACCGGGACCGTGGCTCGCAACTTGCGCAGCGCTCGCTGGAAAGACACCGCCACGACTACCGGCTCGCTCGCGGCAACAGTAACCGGCCGGGCCTTTCGGCCGGACACCTTTTGCCGCTTGCCGAGCACCCGAACGCGTCGTGGAACCGCACCTGGCTGTTGACTGAGGTCCGCCACGAAGGCCGGCAACCTCAGGTGCTCGAGCGTTCGTCGAACGCCAGCAACGTGGAGGGCAGCAGCTTTACCGCAGGCTACCGTAATCAGTTCTCCGCCACGCCCGACGATGTTGCGTTTCGCCCTGCTCTACGGCACCCCAAGCCCCGCATCCTCGGTAGCCAGACGGCCGTGGTGTCGGGGCCCAAAGGCGAAGAGATCTATTGCGACGAACACGGGCGCGTCAAAGTGCAGTTCCACTGGGATCGCGAAGGTCAGCGCACCGACGCCAGCAGTTGCTGGTTACGGGTTGCCTCAAGCTGGGCCGGGAATCGATATGGAAGTCTGGTGATTCCGCGGGTCGGCATGGAAGTGCTGGTGACCTTTCTCGAGGGAGATCCCGATCAGCCGTTGATCAGCGGCTGCCTGTTCCATGGCGAGCACACGCCGCCCTACCCACTGCCCGCCAGCAGAACACGCAGCGTATTCAAGTCACTCAGCAGCCCAGGCGGCGGCGGTTCCAATGAATTGCGGATCGAAGACCAGAAGGGCCAGGAGCAGGTGTTCATCCATGCCCAGCGCGACTGGGATCAGAACATCGAGCACGACCAGAGGATTCGCGTAGGCCACGAGCGCCATGATCGGGTCGAGGCCAGCAGCTACAGCGAATACATGACCGAAGAACACAGGCTCACCCATGCCAGTCGCCTTACAGAAGTCCGTGCCGATGACCATCTTACGGTTGGCGGCACCCAGCACGTCCAGGTTGTCGGAGGGCACCTGCTACGTGCCGGCAGGGAGATCAATCTCCAGGCAGGTGAGCAGATCATTCTGGATGCAGGCATGGAGCTGACGCTGAAGGCAGGCGGCAGCTTCATCAAGATCGATCCGGGCGGGGTCACGCTCTGCGGCCCGCAGATCAAACTCAATTCCGGCGGTTTCCCCGGCATCGGAACCCCGGCGGCGCCGACCCTGCCGGCAAATACGAACGCTGCTGCGACCGAGGCGCCGGGAGAACCTCTGATCCCAGCCCAGGCCACCACGTTGAAGCGCCAGCCCCGCTGCGAAATATGCGAACGCGAAGCCAGGAAAAGTCTGGAGGCCGCACCATGAACTCCGGCAACTACCTGCTGATCGACGGCGTGCTGCGCCCAGATGCCTTACGCCAGTTGTACCAGCGCGGCGAACCGCTTTCGATCAAACCCCTGTTTCTGAGCACCCGCTGGGAAGCGCTCAAGGAGCAAGGGCCAATATTGGTTCAGGCACACGCCCCTTCAAGGCTGATGGAAGAATGGCGGACATCGCCTGCCCAGCATCTCGACGCCTCAGCGCTGTACAGCCCTGCGCCGGCGCAGACCGTTGCCGAGCACTTACGCCGGTTTATCGCCCCGCCTGACCATCTTGGCCAATGCAGCCTGCTCAGGTTTGCCGACCCTGTCGTGCTGCATCACTGGCTGTCGAGCTACAGTGCGGACAACCTGGCCCGCCTGTTGGGGCCCATCGAACACCTATGGGTGCGCGAGCCCGTTCACACCTGGCAGTCCGCGCCACGCGCGCCGTTCACGAGCTTCACCCGTCAAGGACCGCCTCGCGCCTGGACGCCTGACGCGGCACTGCTCGCAGAAGCGCAGTTGACGGCGTTGAAACAAGCGTCCTGGTGGCTGTACAAAGAACGTCTGTACAAATGGCTGAACGCGCTGGACGCCAGCACTTTCGCTGACAAGACCGGGTCTCAGGTTGACAGTTGGCTGACGCACGCGCTCGACGGTGCCGAGCAATGGGGCCTTTACACTCAATACGGGATAGCCATCTGGGCGGAACTCTCGCAACTATGGGGTCTGGACTTCATGGATGTGAAAGACGGGCCGTATCAACAGTGGTTGAGCGAGCACCCGGAAGAAACCCGACTGGCGCCGGAAATGCGCATCGAAGCGCTGGACAGATTTCGCGGCCGCTTGCACAGGCCCGCGCACAGCGAATAAGGTGACCGCTGCCTCTCTATTCCGCCGGCAGACCGGCGTGCTTCAAGGAATCCCATGATCCAGATCCGCCCCATGACACACGACGATTTCGAGCAGTTCTGGCCTACGTTCCAGGCCGTTACAGCCGCTCAGCAGACGTATGCCTACGATCCTGCGCTCACCAGGGAACAGGCCCGCGGGCTGTGGATGGACCTGCCGTTGCACACGCTGGTCGCGGAAGAGAACGGTCAGTTGCTGGGCAGTTACTACCTCAAGGCCAACGCCGCCGGACCCGGCAGTCATGTGAGCAACTGTGGCTACATGGTGACCGAAGCCGCGCGCGGGCGCGGCGTTGCGCGGCTGATGTGCGAGCACTCTCAGCAGCTGGCACGCGAAAGCGGTTTTCTCGCCATGCAGTTCAATTCGGTGGTCGCCACCAATGAAGTCGCTGTGGCGCTCTGGCACAAGTTGGGTTTTGAAACGGTCGGGCGGCTGCCCAAGGCGTATCGCCATGCTCAGCTAGGGCTGGTGGACTGTCTGGTGATGTACAAATGGCTGGCGGAGGCCGAAGTACGAACTGAACCTGAACGACCCGCACTGATCGGTCGCAGAAATATCGAGTCGATCGTGTCGCGCCCGCGTCGTGGGTGATTGACGCGTGTCCCGGCTCGCTCAAACATCGCGTCGCTCGACGGCGAGAGCGAGCCCTTGAAGGTGAATGACGATTGGCGTTGCGTCAGTCCTTGACCTCGCTCAGCGCGAATTTTTGCCCTTTGACGTCCCTGACCTCAGCACCCACGATATAGGCAATCGTCTGGCCGTCATGATCGACCAGGCGTTGTGGTGTGCCGAGGCTCAACGTACCTATCTCGCCGCTCCAGTCCCGGCGTGGATCATGCTCCAGATAGGCGTAGACCTTGCGTTCGCGAATCCGCCAGACCGGGTAAGCCTTGCGGGTCGAGATCACGTCATAGGTCAGGTTGGGGTTGAAGGTGAAAGCGGCAGTCATGACAGTCTCCGTCTTATGGGTGTGGCTGACTGCGCGTTGAAGCCACGTGGCATGACGCAGGATAGACCAACCCGCGCCAGTCCTCTGCTCTGCCGGACGATCTACTTCATACCAATGAAAAACGGGCCCTGAGGCCCGTTCCGTTACGCGTGTTTGCGACGCTATTTACCGCTGCCGGCCTCGGTTTGCCTGTGGAGCAGGACGCGTGTCACGCGGCGTTCTTCCACACCGGTCACCTGCAGGTGCCAGCCCTGCCAGTCGAGCTTGTCACCCGTCACCGGCAGACGATCCAGCAGGCTCATGACCAGCCCCGCCAGGGTCTGATAATCGTCAGTCGCCTTGGCCTGGAAGCCGGTGCGCTCGCGAATCAGACTCAGATTCAACGCGCCCGAGACCAGGTAGCCGTCCGCCTGCGGCACGATGTCCGGCCCTTCGACCTCACTCGCGTCGGGCAACTGTCCGGCAATGGATTCGAGAATATCGGTCATGCTCAACACGCCGATGAAGTCGCCGAACTCGTTGACCACGAACGCGATGTGGGTCGAAGCTTTGCGCATCTGCTCCAGGGCATTGAGGATGGTGAAGTTCTCGAGCAGGTTGACCGCCTTGCGCGAAAGCAGTCGCAGGTCCGGCTGGTTACC
>JARDZH010000384.1 GCA_029240955.1 Pseudomonas sp.
AACGGCAGCCCGTTCGGCACCGAGCCACGGAACACGCGGCTGGCGTTGCCATAACTTTCCGGCATGCCGAAGCCCTGCTCGCGATAGAACTCGAACACCTGCAGAAAATCGGCGCCCTCCTCGGCCATGTGAATGGCGCGGGTGCGATTGGTCAGCTTGCGCAGGCGGCTTGGGTAGGACGCAAACGCGATGACTTCCATGAGAATCGCCAAGCCTTCCTGAGTGACCGTCGACGACGGCGGGCCTTTCGACAGGAAGGTACAGATCGGCTGGTTCTGCCCATTCAAGGTGGTGCCGACATGCACCAGCCCCTCGTGGACTTCCAGCGCGCGGACGTCCCGCTCGTTGAACATCGCATCGCTGCGGATCTTGATGTAGTCAGCCCCTGCCGCAGCGTCGGCAACGATACCGTCGGACTCGAACACGCGGATGGTTTCCTCAGCCTCGCCAAACACCCGGTTAAGACGGCTCTGCAACAGCGCCACTGCATCCTTGGCCGTCAGCTCCTTGGGCTCGTCTTTCAGGTCGCCACGCCCGGCGATGTTGTTCAAGTAGTCGGAAAGCATCAGGCCCAGGTCAGCCAGCGTCGGGTCGCCCGCATGGAAGGCATCTGACGCTGCGCCGTAGAGTTCTTGCGAGATCAGACCAAAATCCGGGGTGCCGCGCGCTTCGAGCATGCGCACCACCATGCGGTATTCCTTGCACATGCGGCGCATGATCTGCCCGACCGGGTTGAACTGCCCCAATTGCCGGGTGATGTCACGCTCGATGTTCTGAAATTCCTGCTTGAGATCACTGGAGTCGAAACCCAGCGGGCGGTTCTGGTAATAGGCACGGTCGACGGCGGGAAGCGCCTTGCCCTTGGCCGCGAGAAATTCGTTGCGGACGTTCTCGTCCCATTTCACTGCGTCCAGTACCCGGATCGGCGTCTGCGCCGCGACGATCCGGTCCGATAAAGTACGAATAGTCTGCTGGTACTCGTCCACCCGCTACTCCTTGGCTGGAGGGCTGTCGCCCTGCTATTTGGCGACGCGCAGATCCGCGTCACAGTTGGGCAACCCGCTGTCACTCTGAATTTGCTGGGCGCTACCCAGCACCAGCCGCAGCTGGCGCGTAAGAATACTCAGGGTTTCATCGTCGGCCTGATGACCCGGGCCGCGAAGCAGGCCCTGATATTCCATCCGGCGGATGAGCCCCGTCAACACCTGTGCGTCCTGATAAGGCTGCTGCGAACCGATCACCTGGAAGAACTGGCAATTGCCTTGCAGCAGAATTTCCTGATGAGCCATGACCAGAGGCGCCAGTCGCGGGTTGACCAGGGCTTCCTGATGAAACGCATGCTCGGCCACCAGATAATCCCGACGCGTCTGCAGCTGGTGACGGATGTATTCCATGGTCATGCGCGCGATGTCGTCCGCCAGGCGGAAACGGTCGGCTTCGCTCCCGGAGCTGCCACGCATCATGTCCAGCAGGATGATTTCGGTGTTCTGCCACAACTTGGCCATGTAGGCAGCGCTGCGCTGAACGTATTGAGCGAAGGCATCGGTGAGCAGGTCATCGATGTCCTTGAAGTAATAAGTGGTGGCTGACAGCGGCACGCCTGCCTCGGCGGCCACTGCGCGATGCCGCACAGCCCGGACGCCATCGCGGATCACGATCCGCATGGCGGCGTCGAGAATCTGCTGACGGCGCTGTTCGCTGCCTTCACGGCTGGCCTTGCGGCCTTGATACCTGACACTTTTGGCGACTGCGACGGCAATGCCGGCAGCCCCTTCTTGCGCGATTTTCACGACCAGATCCCTTGAATCGTATGGATCGATGACACAAAAAAGCCGCCCTGTATGGGGCGGCTTCTGACAACACGTTTACGCTTGCGGGCGCATGTGCGGGAACAGGATCACGTCGCGAATGGACGGCGCGTCCGTCAGCAGCATCACCAGACGGTCGATGCCGATCCCCTCGCCTGCTGTCGGCGGCATGCCGTACTCCAGCGCGCGAACGAAGTCGGCGTCGTAGTGCATGGCTTCGTCGTCACCGGCGTCCTTCTCGGCCACCTGCGCCTGGAAGCGCTCGGCCTGGTCTTCCGCGTCGTTCAACTCGGAATAGGCGTTGGCGATTTCACGACCACCGATGAACAGCTCGAAACGGTCGGTGACGCTCGGGTTCTCGTCGTTGCGACGCGCCAGCGGCGACACTTCGAACGGGTACTGGGTAATGAAGTGCGGCTGTTCCAGCTTGTGCTCGACCAGCTCCTCGAAAATCATCACCTGCAGCTTGCCCAGACCTTCGAAGCCCAGCACCTTGGCGCCGGCTTTCTTGGCGATGGCACGCGCGGTGTCGATGTCTTGCAGATCGGCAGCGCTGATTTCCGGGTTGTACTTGAGGATCGAGTCGAACACCGACAGGCGCACGAACGGCTCGCCGAAGTGGAACACCTTGCCCTGATACGGCACATCGGTGGTGCCCAGTACCAGTTGCGCCAGTTCACGGAACAGCTCTTCGGTGAGGTCCATGTTGTCCTCGTAGTCCGCGTAGGCCTGATAGAACTCAAGCATCGTGAACTCGGGGTTGTGGCGGGTCGAAACGCCTTCGTTACGGAAGTTGCGGTTGATCTCGAAGACCTTCTCGAAGCCGCCGACGACCAGTCGCTTCAGGTACAGCTCAGGCGCGATACGCAGGAACATTTCCATGTCCAGCGCATTGTGGTGCGTTTCAAACGGCTTGGCCGCCGCGCCGCCCGGAATGGTCTGCAGCATCGGGGTTTCGACTTCAAGGAAGTCGCGCTTCATCAGGAAGCTGCGGATATGGGCGATGACTTGCGAGCGCACGCGGAAGGTGTGGCGCACGTCTTCATTGACGATCAGGTCCACATAACGCTGACGGTAGCGCTGTTCGGTATCGGTCAGGCCGTGGTGCTTGTCCGGCAGCGGGCGCAGCGACTTGGTCAGCAGACGCACGGTGGTCATTTCGACGTACAGGTCGCCTTTGCCCGAACGGGCCAGCGTACCTTCGGCGGCGATGATGTCGCCCAGGTCCCAGGTCTTGACCGCGGCCAGGGTTTCTTCAGGCAGTGTCTTGCGGTTGACGTAGACCTGAATGCGACCGGTCATGTCCTGAATGACCATGAACGAGCCACGGTTGAGCATGATGCGACCGGCAACCTTGACCGGAATCGCCGCCTCGGCCAGTTCTTCCTTGGTCTTGTCGGCGTACTGCTTCTGCAGGTCATTGCAGTAGCTGTCACGGCGGAAGTCGTTCGGGAAGGCCTGCCCCTTAGCGCGCTCGTCAGCAAGCTTTTCCTTGCGCAGGGCGATCAAGGTGTTTTCTTCCTGTTGCAGGGCTTGCGGGTCGAGTTGTTGGTCGCTCATGTCTTGAATATTCCATCACAGGTTCGTTACCCCAGCCTTTGGCGGGGGATCGCGGGCGAGGCAGATCGCCGCCCCGGCCGCTCCTATTACAGGGATCGCGCTGTGTCGGCCGATCCCGTACTGCAGTCTTACAGCCCCTGCTTGAGGCTTGCCACCAGGTATTCGTCGATATCGCCGTCGAGCACCTTGTCGCAGTCGCTGCGCTCGATGTTGGTCCGCAGGTCCTTGATGCGCGAGGCATCAAGCACGTAGGAGCGGATCTGATGACCCCAGCCGATATCGGACTTGGTGTCTTCCAGCGCTTGAGAGGCGGCGTTGCGCTTCTGCACTTCCTGCTCGTACAAACGGGCCCGCAGCATTTTCATGGCGGTGTCCTTGTTTGCGTGCTGGGAACGCTCGTTCTGGCAGCTGACCACGGTGTTGGTCGGAACGTGGGTGATACGAACCGCCGAGTCGGTG
>JARDZH010000385.1 GCA_029240955.1 Pseudomonas sp.
CGCTGCTCAAGCCTTGGGTAACTGGGCAGCTTCTGGCCGCGACGTGCCGCAATCGGCAAGCCCGCCAGTTGGCGAATAGCAGGGAAATAGTCCGACTGGACGAACTGCATGGCGGGCAGTTGCGGGTTCAACGCGCCGTTTTCCCGGCCTACCGCCAGATTGCCTTCTGCGAAATCCAGGTTACAGACTTCACGAGCGCCACCGGCTGCGGCGCTCAAGCCGACACCGCATGTGTAAGCGAACAGGTTCAGCACGCTTTGACCGGCGCTGTTGGCCTTCACCCAGCCACGCGCATTGCGCAGGTCGAGAAACAAGAGCGGGTCCTGCCCCGCGTGACGTCCGCGCACGCGATAGTTGAGGCCCCATTCATGTCCGACCAGATCTTCAAGCGCCGCCTCTTCAGCCTTGTAGACCGCGTCGTGGCGATCGATCCGTGAATTGCCCTGGGATCGGTCGTTGTAGACCAGTAGCGTGTGCATGCCCAGAAACGCATCCACCTGCTCGTGCAGTTTGAGCAGGGTGTCGCGGTCCACAACGGTGTGGAAACTCTGCACCAGCAACTGCGGGCCGTAGCGGTCAATGGTCAGGCCGCTCGCGCCTTCCTGACTGCCATGGAACAAGCGATAACAATCGGTGCCTTGCCCGTGCAGCTCGGCAACCAGGGACCGGCGATTATCGAGAGCGACGCCGAGCGCCTGATTCAGGGAAGACATACAGAGCGCCTTGGTTGTGAATTGAGGCGCGGGAGTTTAACAGCTGGACCGCAGGAGTGGCTTCAGCCGCGAAGACGTTGTTCAGGCGATGGAGTTGTTTCGGCTGAGCCGGCCTCTCGCGGCTAAAGCCACTCCCACGAAGATCGCGTAACTACGTAGGAGCGAGCTTGCTCGCGAAGCGTCGGGTCAGGCGCTGGATGCGTTGCGTCTGCACTGACCTCTCGCCAGCAAGCTGGCTCCTACACGTCTTGTGTGCGCCGCGAGTGTGTGGGAATGGCTTCAGGTGCAAAGACGTTGTTTCAGGCGATGGAGTTGTTTTGGCTGAGCCGGCCTCTCGCGGCTAAAGCCACTCCTACAAAGACCGCGTAACTCTGTAGGAGCGAGCTTGCTCGCGAAGCGTCGGGTCAGGCGCTGGATGGATTGCGTCTGCACTGGCCTCTCGCCAGCGAGCTGGCTCCTACACGTCTTGTGTGCGTCGCGAGTGAGTGGGAGTGGCTTCAGCCGCGAAGAACGATTACGCGGTTGATCCATCTCACCGCGACAGCGCCAGCGCCACGCCTTGGCCGCCGCCGATGCACAGCGTAGCCAGACCTTTGTGTGCGTCGCGTTTGATCATTTCGTACAGCAGCGTAACCAGGACCCGGCAGCCGGATGCGCCAATCGGGTGGCCGAGTGCAATGGCTCCGCCGTTGACGTTCAGTTTCTCCGGATCGAGCCCCAGCTCATGCGCCACCGACAGCGACTGGGCGGCAAAGGCCTCGTTGGCTTCGATCAGCTCGACCTCGTCCAGCGTCCAGCCTGCTTTCTCCAGGCAGCGACGGGTTGCACTGACCGGGCCGATGCCCATGATCGCCGGGTCGACGCCGGCATTGGCGTAGCCTGCGATGCGCGCCAGCACCGGCAGGCCGAGCTCTTGGCCTTGCTCGCGCTCATCAGCATCACAGCGGCGGCACCGTCGTTGAGCGACGAAGCGTTACCCGCCGTCACGCTGCCGTCTTTCTTGAAAGCCGGCTTGAGCTTGCCCAGTGACTCGGCGGTGGTGCCTGCACGAGGCGCCTCATCGGTGGCAAAAGACAGCGGCTCGCCTTTGCGCTGTGGGACCAGAATGGGGGTGATTTCGTCAGCGAAGCGGCCCGACTCAATGGCCGCCGCAGCCTTCTGCTGGGATAGGGCGGCGAAGGCATCCTGCGCTTCACGGCTGATCTCGTACTTCTGTGCGAGATTTTCGGCGGTGATGCCCATGTGGTAATCGTTGAACGCATCCCACAGACCGTCGCTGATCAGGGTGTCGACCATGGTCGCGTGGCCCATGCGCAGACCGGTTCTGGCACCCGGCATGACATAGTTGGCCAGGCTCATGCTTTCCTGGCCGCCAGCGATGATGATCTCGGCGTCGCCGCAGCGAATGGCTTGAGTCGCGAGGTGCAATGCTTTGAGCCCGGAGCCGCAGACCTTGTTGAGCGTCATTGCCGGCACCGCGTACGGCAGACCGGCCTTGATGGCGGCTTGACGGGCCGGGTTCTGGCCCGCGCCTGCAGTCAGCACCTGCCCCATGATCACTTCATCGACCTTGGCACCGTCCACGCCGGTCTGTTCCAGAAGCTGGCGAATCACGGCCGCGCCAAGGTCGACTGCGGGCACATTGGCCAGCGCACCCTGGAAACTGCCCACGGCGGTACGGGTGGCGGCGACGATAACGACGTCTTGCATGGTGCTGATCCTCATTGTTTTTGGAGGTCGGGCGATTGACGAGTGCCCGTGGCGATCAAGTCGCTCATGGTGTCATAGATGGGGGCGGCGATTCCAACTGCGAACCCGCTGGTCATTTTCTGCCCCGATCAACGGCCCATTCGTCGCTTCGCCCGATGCGCCGAGCCATCGCGCACGGCCCAGCGCAGCACCGGCGCCGTCGCATTCACACCGCCGCGAACCATGCGGCGCTGCAGCGGACCTTGCTCGACACCCAGCATGTCGCTGGCCCAGTCCGGCAACAGTTCGATGCCCGCCTGCATCATCAGCGAACCGAAGGGCTTGCTCAGACGATTGGGCGCCGGGGCGTTGAGCAGCAGCCGCAACACTTCTCGGCTGCGCTCGTCACAGACGAGCTGGCTACGCACGTCATGCAGATAATCGGCAATGGCCTGGCGCGAGCGGGGTACGTTTCGGGCGCCCAGATGCTCGGCAATAAGCGCCGTCTCATCGTAGTACGCGTCCTGATCCGCCAGGGGCATATCGGGATTGAGATAGCGCAGATGAGCGGCGAGAAAGTTGCTGACTTCCGCCACATGAACCCAGGTCAGCAGCTCAGGATCGCTCGCGGCATAAGGTCTGCCATCTGCCGCAGTGCCGGTGATCTGCAAGTGGATGGTGCGCACCTTGTCGATCAGCCACTGCGCATCGCGAGTCGAGCCGAAAGTCGTGCCGGACAGAAACTGCCCGGTGCGTCTCAAGCGCCCGAGCATGTCCTGCCGAAAGTTGGAATGATCCCAGACGCCTGCAAGCGCCAAAGGATGCAGCGCTTGCAGCATGAGCGCGGCGATGCCGCCGATCAGCATGCTGGTGAAGTCGCCATGCACGCGCCAGCACACCGAGTCGGGCCCGAACAGGCCGGGATCGCCCTTGGGATTTTCCAGGTCCAGCTGGCCCAACGACAATCCGGTCAGGCTGAGCACCTGGCGTTCAATATGACTGCGAATGAATTCCATGGGCTCTCGAAAGTAAAACAGCGGGCATGGCGCTGACCATGCCTCGCTTGCTTCAGCGATTCAAGCGTTTGTCGATCAGGTCCTCGACAACGCTTGGGTCAGCCAGCGTCGAGATATCGCCCAGGCTGTCCAGTTCGTTGCAGGCGATCTTGCGCAGAATCCGCCGCATGATCTTGCCGGAGCGTGTTTTAGGCAGCGCTGGCGCCCACTGGATTTTCTCTGGCCTGGCGAAGCTGCCGATTTCCTTGCTGACATGGTCCAGCAGCTCTTTCTTCAGATCGTCGCTGGCCTGCACACCGTTGATGGGCGTGACGAATGCGTAGATGCCCATGCCTTTGACGTCATGCGGATAACCGACCACCGCGGCCTCCGCGATGCTGTCATGCACCAC
>JARDZH010000386.1 GCA_029240955.1 Pseudomonas sp.
CAGGCCAGGGACTTCCGTCGTGCTTATCTAGAGGCGCGTACAACGTCCCATCATCATTCGTCTAGCTGAAACGTAACCGTCCGGCCAACTCACCTTCCTGATCCCGACGCCAAAGGCGATGGTGTCCACCTAATTTAAGTGGACACCATTTCTAGCCTTTTAAGCGGGTCTTTCCATGCAGCCACAACGCCGTTCCTATTCCAAATCCTTCAAGGCTCAAGTTGTCCAAGAGTGCGCTCAGCCCGGCGCGTCGATTGCCAGCGTCGCGCAGCACCACAGCCTTAACGCGAACCTCGTCCATAAATGGATTCGGGTACAAACGAACAAAGCCATGGGGCTGCAACCTGCTTTCATTCCGCTACCTTTGCAACTCGCCGGAGGGCATTCCCAGGCTCCGTCATCGAGCATCTGCATTGAAATACAGAACCCACGTGGCACCGTCAAGGTGAACTGGCCGACCGAAAGCGCTGCTGCCTGTGCCACCTTTCTGCGGGACCTGTTGCGGTGATTCGAATCGACGCGATCTGGCTCGCCACCGAGCCGATAGACATGCGCGCCGGCACCGAAACGGCGTTAGCCCGGGTCATTGCCGTGTTCGGTGCGGCGAAGCCGCACTGTGCTTATCTGTTCGCCAATCGCCGCGCAAATCGGATGAAAGTTCTGGTGCATGACGGCGTGGGCATCTGGCTTGCGGCGCGAAGGCTGAACCAGGGCAAGTTTCGCTGGCCAGGTATCCGGCACGGCTCGGAAGTCGAACTCGACAGCGAGCAACTTCAGGCTTTAGTGTTGGGGTTGCCTTGGCAACGAGTTGGCACGGGCGGTGCGATCACAGTACTTTAGCACCTGCCATTAGCCCATCGGTTTATCGCCGCTGATCGCCTGTCTTGGCACAATCAGCAGCATGACTTCCTTGCCCAACCTCGATCAGATGACACCCGAACAGCTTTGAGCCTTAGCCGAACAAGCTATGCCGTTGCTGTCCCAGGTCGATGCGATGGGCCAGAGGATCCAACGCCTTAAAACGGTCAACGAGCAACTTGCTCACGAGATCGCCATCCTCAAGCGACACAAATTCGCCAAGCGCAGCGAGCAACTGAGTCCCGACCAAGGCAGTCTGCTCGACGATCTGCTCGATACCGATATCGCAGCCATCGAGGCTGAGCTGAAGGCGGTCAATCCGCCACCTGCACCGGACGAGCTACGTCGGAAACCCAAGCGTGCGCCGCTGCCACCGCAGTTCCCACGTACAGTGATCCGTCACGAGCCAGAAAACACCCAGTGCGTCTGCGGCTGCCAACTTCAGCGCATTGGCGACGACGTCAGCGAGAAGCTCGATTACACACCCGGCGTGTTCACCGTTGAGCAGCATGTGCGTGGAAAATGGACGTGCCGCCAGTGCGAAACACTGATCCAGGCGCCTGTACCGGCCCAAGTGATCGACAAGGGCATCCCGACCGCAGGCCTGTTGGCCCATGTGATGGTGGCGAAGTTCGCCGACCATTTACCGCTGTACCGGCAGGAGAGGATTTTTGGTCGGGTCGGGCTGGCGATTGCCCGCTCGACACTGGCGCAATGGGTCGGACAGACCGGTGTGCAACTCCAGCCTCTAATCGATGCGCTGCGTGAACAAGTGTTGGCCCAGGGCGTGATCCACGCCGATGAAACTCCGGTTCAGATGCTTGCGCCAGGCGAGAAGAAAACCCATCGCGCTTACGTCTGGGCTTACTGCACCACGCCGTTTTCGGCACTCAAAGCTGTGGTTTATGACTTCAGTCCCAGCCGTGCAGGCGAGCATGCGCGCAACTTCCTTGGGCAATGGAGCGGCAAGTTGGTCTGCGACGATTTTGCTGGCTACAAAGCCGGTTGCGAGAAAGGCATCACCGAAATTGGCTGCATGGCCCACGCCCGCCGCAAGTTCTTCGATCTGCACGTGGCGAACAAAAGTCAACTGGCTGAACAAGCGCTGTACTTCATTGGCGGCTTGTACGAAGTCGAACGTCAAGCTCGGGACATGACCGATAAGGATCGCTGGCGAATACGCCAGGACAAGGCAGCTCCAATCATCAAAACGCTGCATGACTGGATGTTGGCCCAGCGTGATCTGGTGCCCAACGGATCAGCAACGGCCAAGGCCCTCGATTACAGCCTTAAACGCTGGGTAGCGCTGACGCGCTAGCTGAAAAACGGGGCCGTGCCCATCGACAACAACCCAGTGGAGAACCAGATCCGACCATGGGCCCTTGGGCGCTCGAACTGGTTGTTTGCCGGGTCGCTTCGCAGTGGCAAACGGGCGGCGGCGATCATGAGTCTGATCCAGTCGGCACGCATGAACGGGCATGATCTGTATGCTTATCTGAAAGATGTGCTGACACGGCTGCCGACACAGCGGGCGAGTGAGATCGAAGAGCTGCTGCCGCATCGATGGCAACTAATTTAGATGCGCGAGATGAGATGCCCCGGCGCTTATAAAGCAGGAACACTGTCTTCACCGGACGCTCGCACTCAGTAGGCTTATAAGGAGGGAGTGTTCGTGCTCCCCAGAATTCGCATCAAGAAAAACCATATCCTGACTAATACCCTGAGAGCTAGAAACACCTAAGACGAACTCTCGTCCCGTAGATACAGCGAGCTTCTGCGCAAAAGGAATCAAGCGGTTGGCCTGCTCGATGCCATAGTTCTCAATAGGAAGATTCAACCCAATAGACCAATCGGGCGAATCAATCTCAGATACGCTCTCATCGCGTTCGTGTTTTTGGTTTACGAGGAATGCTCCCAGCTCAGACCATTCGCAAACGAGACCATTGAACGCAGCCACAAGCTCTGCCTCGACAGCGTCGTTGTCGCTGCCATCTACATATAGATAAAGCATCTGTTCTGAGTGTCCGAGGGCTAGAAATCCTATGATAGCGCTAATGCACTCCAATTGTGAGCAGATGCCCATCATCGTGCTTATAGCTGCATCGGGTAGATGACTTCGCTGGACGCTTACGCTGAAACCCCATCCAGGCGCAGCGTTAACGAAATACTGCACCGGTTAGTACGCTGCCAAGTCCAAACGAAAAAGCCCAGTAAAAACTGGGCTTTTCGTCTTAATCTGGTGCCCCGAGCCGGCATCGAACTGGGTTTCGCCCGTCTTCATCCCCTTCCACCAATCACCGTGAAACCACGGCCCTTCTTGTGAACCTCCTTCACCTCCTTTCGCTTCGTTTCGCTCCCTACCACGATTTTTTAGTACATTAGCTAGTACATCACAATACGGATGGACTAGATGCCCCTCACCGACACCGCCGTCCGGCAGGCCAAGCCGCGGGACAAGGACTACACCCTGAACGACACTGACGGCCTGTCCTTGTTCGTGAAGGCCAATGGTACGAAGTCCTGGCACTTCAGATTCGTGTGGCACGGCAAGCAGCCGCGCATATCGCTGGGCACCTATCCTGAGATCACGCTTCGCGACGCGCGCGGCCTGCGCGATGAGAGCCGCGCGCTGGTGGCCAAGGGTATCGATCCCAGAACCCATCGCCGCGAGCAGCGCATGGAGGCTCAGGCCAACGTCGCCAACGTCTTCGAGTCAGTGGTAGAGCGGTGGTATGACTTCAAGTGCGATCGCCTGGCTTCAGACTCGAAACGGGGAGCCGCTTTTCAACTGCGCCTGTACCTGAACAAGGACATCCTGCCGGTGCTGGGCAAGCTGCCCATCATTGAGATTTCACGCGGCGATGTGCTGCAGGTCATGAAGAGGATCGAGCAG
>JARDZH010000387.1 GCA_029240955.1 Pseudomonas sp.
ACAGGCAATCAATCGAAGCGTGGCATCAGCGCAGGCGTGAAGACGAGCGGCGAACGATCTTGATCGAATGCGTGAATTGCGGTTTGCGTGCAGGGTGCGCATCGGGTTTGCGCCCGCTGGTGTCGATCGTGATGTTCCAGAAGCCGGTGCTGGGCACGGCGATTTTCGCAGGGAACCGATCAAACGCGCCGCCGTGGTAGGTGTGGCGACCGCCATTCTTGAAGCTGCGAAAATTCGCGTCGTTCATCAGGCGAATATTGCAGGTCTGCGAGCACTCGATGACGACCAGGTCGTCTTCGTTCAGATGCTCGCGCTGGTGTACGAATTTCATGGAGACTCCGGAACAGCGGTTTACTTAAAAATCAAAACGATAGCACGGGGGAGGTGCCAATGGCGCCAGTAGCGGACGTATTTGCGGGATTTCACGCAAAATTCAACCCGACGGGGATTTAATCGTACTCGTGCTTGTCGTAGCACCTTTATTTGGAGGGATTGTATGAAACTGGCTGTAGTAATCCTGGCGTTGGCGATGACCGGCTGTGCGACCGTATCGGATATCGAACATACCCCGGCAACCATGAACGTGATCTCCGGTAAGGATCCGCAGGAATACGCCAACTGTTTCAGCAGCAAGATCAGCAGCAGTCGGGATCAGCCTGTGGTGGAAACCCGTCGCGACGGGTTGCGCCTGATCGTTCCTCAGAAGATGAGCGATTCACCGGCAGCCGTGGTGGACATCGAGAACCGCTCCGGCGGCAGCACCATCAAGGTGTATGAGCGACTGTCCAACCTGCCGATCCGCTTTCGCGATGTGCAACACGCCGCCGAAGCCTGCATCTCTGGCTAGAGCCACCCGGGTGGATAGCGCCAGGCCTTGGCGGACGCCGGGTCAGGATTTGCAGACCACCAGAACGTTGCGGCTTTTGTAATTGCCGACGTCCACGCCGAGCGTCTTGTCGCTTTCGGCGGGCTGCGGCGTGCCATCGGTGCCGACGATTTCATAGCCGGTGCCGGCGCAGGACGCATCGGCTTTCTCATAGCAGCCAGCCCATGACATCGCTTCGCCTGAGCAGTCGATATTCAGGGCCTGCTGGCCGTTCTTGAGGTAGGTATTGGAAGCGGTGGCACAGCCGGTGAGGCCCAGGACCGCAATGAGGGGCAAGAGTCTGATCATGTTTTTCGCTTCGATAAGGCCAGGGGTTGTAGTTACAGGAATATGACTGGCGCGCGGTGCCATCGTTCCGCCACATTTACGCTTGGGTCCTGCGTCACGCCTTTGTCGTCACCCCGTCACGTCGCTGCAATCGCCATGGGTTGCAATGGCTGCACATTCGGGACGAGGGTCTGGGCATGCGGCTTTGCATCATTGGCGCGGGCTACGTGGGGCTTGTGACGGCGGCCTGTTTCGCGGAGATGGGCAATCGGGTGGCGTGCGTTGAGACCGACTTGCGACGGCTCGCGGTACTGCGGCGCGGCGAGTGTCCTATCTATGAGCCAGGTCTGCAAGCGATGCTCGACGAGCACCGGGCCAGTGGTCAGTTGACCTTCACGGCCACGCTGGCCGCCGCTATTCGCGAGGCCGATGTGATTTTCATCGCAGTCGGCACGCCCAGTCACGAGGATGGCGGCGCGGACCTCTCTCACGTACTGGCGGTCGCCGATCAACTGGGCCAGTGCCTGACGCGATCATGCCTGGTGGTCAACAAATCCACCGTGCCGGTCGGCACCGCGGAGCACGTCTCGGCACGCATCAACGGGCACCTTGTCCGGCGCGGCCTGACAGCCCGGGTCGCGGTCGCCAGCAATCCTGAGTTTCTCAAGGAGGGCGCGGCCATCGAGGACTTCATGCGCCCGGAGCGGGTCATTCTCGGCTGCGCTGAACCTGAATCCGCCGAGCTGCTGCAGCGCTTGTACGCGCCGTTTCTGCGCAATCGCGAGCGGGCGCTGGTGATGGGCCGACGCGCGGCGGAGTTCACCAAGTACGCGGCGAATGCCTTTCTGGCGACCAAGATCTCGTTCATCAATGAGATGGCCGGCATCTGCGCGCGGCTCGACGTCGACATCGAGCAGGTCCGGCGCGGCATCGGCAGTGACAAGCGCATCGGTACGCACTTTATTTATGCCGGTTGTGGCTACGGCGGTTCGTGCTTTCCCAAGGATGTCCGCGCGTTGATTCATGCAGCAGAAGATCAAGGCTTCGAGCCGCAGATTTTGCGGGCCGTGCAAGCGCGCAACGCGGCTCAGAAAACCCTGCTTTTCGACGCACTCGTGCAGCATTTCGGCGGGTATCTGCAGGGTCGGGTTGTGGCGCTGTGGGGGCTGGCGTTCAAGCCGGGTACCGACGATATCCGCGAAGCGCCCAGTCTGGTGCTGATCGAGGCGCTGCTGGCGGCCGGGGCGAGGATTCAGGCAACGGACCCTGCAGCGACGGGGGCGGTCGCTGCGCATTATTCCGACGCAGTGGCAAATGGTCAGCTACGCTTGTGCGAATCATTGTACAGCTGCGCCGAGGGCGCCGATGCAGTGGTCCTGTTGACCGAGTGGAAGCAGTTTCGCCAGCCGGATTTCGTTCGGGTGCGTGGCCTCATGCGCATGCCCGCGCTGTTCGATGGTCGCAATATCTACGATTGTGCGGAACTATCCGCGCACGGCTTCCTCTATCATGGCATCGGACGGCCAATGGCGGGGCATTGTAAGGTGACCGCCGCCTGATTAGACTGCGCCGCTAAGAGGGGGTCTGCAAGCTGGGCGAACGAAGGCAAGACAAGGCTGAATCGCTCGAAAAAGCGCAGTTTACCTGAGGTAAATGAGCCTTTTGAGCGCGATCCAGCGCCGTGTTGTCGAGTGCAGCCGTTTTGTAGACACCGTCTCATGCCAATAGCCCTTTATAAGGACCTTTATGATCAAGAAATGCTTGTTCCCAGCAGCCGGTTACGGTACTCGCTTTTTGCCTGCAACCAAGGCCATGCCCAAAGAAATGCTGCCGGTCGTCAACAAGCCGTTGATCCAGTACGGTGTGGAAGAAGCGCTTGCGGCTGGCTTGAGTGAGATCTCCATTGTTACCGGTCGCGGTAAGCGCGCCCTGGAAGACCACTTCGACATCAGCTACGAGCTGGAACACCAGATCAAGGGCACAGACAAGGAAAAGTATCTGGTCGGGATTCGCAAGCTGATCGACGAATGCAGCTTCTCCTACACGCGCCAGACTGAAATGAAGGGCCTGGGCCACGCGATCCTCAGCGGCCGCCCATTGATCGGCAAAGAAGCATTCGCGGTAGTGCTGGCGGACGACCTGTGCGTCAACCTCGATGGCGACGGCGTGCTGGCGCAGATGGTCAAGCTGCACAACCATTACGGCTGCTCGATCATCGCGATTCAGGAAGTCGACCCTCAGGAAACCAACAAGTACGGCGTGATCGCTGGCGACGAAATCAAGCCGGGCCTGTTCCGCGTGACCGACATGGTCGAAAAGCCAAAGCCTGAAGATGCGCCGTCCAACATGGCCATCATCGGTCGCTACATCCTGACGCCGGACATCTTCGAGAAAATCGAACAGACCGAGCCGGGCAAGGGCGGCGAGATCCAGATCACCGACGCACTGATGAAGCAGGCGGCCGAAGGCAACGTGCTGGCGTACAAGTTCCAGGGTCAGCGTTTCGACTGCGGCGGCGCCGAAGGTTACATCGAGGCAACCAACTTCTGCTTCGAGCACTTCTACAAGACCGGCAAGGCTTACTGATCCATCGGGGCCCTTATCGGGGTCGTGATCGGCAGCGCATAATTGTCGGACAAAGCCACCTTCGG
>JARDZH010000388.1 GCA_029240955.1 Pseudomonas sp.
GCTGGCCTTCCTTCAGCGTGGCGGTCACATGCCAGACCCTGCGCAGCTCGTAGCGAGTCAGGTCCTGGTTGATGTGCCCGGCTTTGACCACGTCGGCGTACTTGAGCTTCGGATCGTCCAGTTTGTGGCTGTTGGCAGCGATGTACATCTCCTGCTTGCCGATCAGCTTCCAGTCGTAACGGTCCGGCGCGCCGTTGTACATGTCCAGGTTGTCGGACGTGCGCAAACCATCCGACGCAGTGCCCGGCCCGTCATAAGACACTTGCGGCGCGCGGCGCACGCGGCGTTGACCGGCGTTGTACAGCCAGGCAGAGCGTGGTTCTTTCACCTGATCGAGCGTTTCATGCACCAGCAACACGCCACCGGCCAGACGCGCGGGCGCGGTCACTTCCTGCTTGAAGTAGAAGAGGATGTTGCCCGGATTGCTCGGGTTGAAATCCTTCATCCGGTCCCGAAACACGAACTGATCGCTGAAGTACACCAGGTTGTAGGAACCGTTGGGCTGCGGTGTAGCCTGGGTGACGAAGCGCCGTACGCTACCGCCGCGATAACGGGTGATATGGTTCCAGATCACTTCAACGCCGTTGGCAGGAATCGGGAACGGAATGGCCGTATCGAAGTTCTCCAGGCCGCTGCCGCCGCCCACCAGTTTGGTGCTGGTGGCGTTCTTGCGGATTGCCGTGAACACTTCGTTTGGCACGGTAGCGCCGCGGTGGGTGGTGTAGACCGGAATTCTGTAGCTTTCCGGATAGCGTTTGAACATCGCATATTGGCCCGGCGCCAGCTTGTCCCTGTACTGCTCGACGTTCGCGGCGGTGATGGTAAACAGTGGTTTTTCGCTGGCATAAGGGTTAGCCAGAAAGCCCTTGCTGTCGACTGCGCCAGCATTGGTCGGCATCGGCGTCCAGGCCGAAATGGTATTGGCTGCGTTGCCCGCCTTTTCCGCGCCCATGGGCGTCAAAGTTGTGCCCAGTTTCGCCGCCTCGGACTCAGGCACCGCCGCCATGACGCTGCCTGCCATCAACGACACGCTCAACACACCGGCTTGCAACAGACCCTTTTTTATTCTCATTTTCATAGTCATCCCGATACCGTGTTCTTAGAAGTTCATGCCAAAACTGAGCGCCACGAAATCTCGGTCATCGACCGTGGTGTACTTGCCATCGAAGAAGTTGGTGTAGGACAGGTTCGCGGTGTAGGTATTCTGATACTCGGCATCCAGCCCCAGACTGACCGCTTTACGGCCTTCCTCGAAGTTGCCGCCAGGGCCCGGTGAATAACCTTTGACGTCATGGGACCAGGCCACGCTTGGCCGCAGGTTCACGCCGGCGAACACGTTGTTGTAATCCCAGATCGCCCGCGCGCGATAACCCCAGGAATTGGACGTGGTGAAGCCATCGTTCTCGCAATAACGACTGAGGTTGTTCTGCTCGGCGCCGGTCAGGGTGCCGGCATTGAGGGTCGCGCACTGACCCGCTGGCAGCGGGCCAGGGCCATAGACCGGATCGCGGCCGTAACGAATTTCAGAAGTGCTCTCCAGACCGCCGACATGGGTCCAGCCCACTTCGCCGACTACGGTCAGACGATCCGCGCCCATCACCTGATCGAAGAAGTGGGTCAGCGTGGTCTGGAGCTGAGTGATTTCCTTGCGGCGATAGCCAGGCTGATCGGTGTTCGGCCGGCCAGGCAGCAGCGAGACGTTGGGGTTGAGCGGCGTGATGCCCGAATACAGGATGTCGGTGGTGTTGACCTGGATCGGCGCATTCGGCCGGTAGCTGATTTCCCCGCTCCACGCAGTCCCTGTCGGCAGGGTGGTGGAGAAGCTCAGGCCATACAGGCGGATGTCTTCGGGGTATTCGACGTAATAACTGGAGTTACCGGCTACCACCAACGGCAGCAGCGTCGGCGCCAGCGCGGTGGCGGTTGCCAGCGGAATGCCGTTGCGCACCAGCGAACCGACCAGCCCCGGTGCGCTGAAGGACGCCGTCGAGCCGCCGCGACCGCTGAAGATCGGCGCACGGCTATGGTAGTTCATCATGTAAGCGCCGAACTCGGTGTCCAGCGGCTCGTAGTTGTACCGCAAGGCGAAACCGAACTGGCCGCCGTCGCGCGCATCCCGGTCCGGACCGCGGCGTACGATGGCGCCTTCATCCGGGTTGCCGAACGCCACGCCCTGCTGGGCCAGCGAGTTGAAGATCGCACCGCGGGCACCAGCGGGCAGACCGGCTGCGGTCAGCGAGGTATTGAGACCGCTGCGGCTGCGCAGTACGGCAAGATTGTTGTCGCAACCGTCGGCGATAACGTCAGGCTGGGAGAAGAATGTACCGCAGTTGTCGACCACGGTCTGGTCCCATTCCAGCTGGTAGAAGCCCTCGGCCGACAGGTTGTCGGTCAGGCTCTGTTGCAGGTAGAACATGTTGACCGGGATCAGGCCTTCCTTGATCTCCGAGCCGGGACGCCGGAACGCCGACACGTCGATCGGGTTGACGCTGTTGATGCCGCCCTGGATGAAGGTACTTTCACCCCAACTGATGACCTGTTTACCGAAACGCACCGCGCCCGGTTGGTCGGCGATCGCGTAGTTGTGATAGACGAACGCATCGAGCAGCTGGAAGCCGGAAGACTTGGCGCCTTCCTTGCGGTTGGAATCGCTGATGTCCTTGAACTCGCGACTTTCATCCTTGAGCTCGAAGTCGTACCAGTACTTGCCGCGCAGGAAGACACCGGTATCGCCGTACTTGAGTTCGAGGTCGTGGATGCCCTTGAAGATTTTCGAGAAGGTTTCTCCTCGCTTGAAGTTCAAGTGGCCATCGTCGGAAGTCTGCGACAGCCCGCGCCCGCCATTGTTGGCACCGATCAGGTTCTTGTTGGGACTCTCGGTCGACCAACTGGCACCGACCGAAAGCGAAGAATCGAAACTGCCTTCGATCTCGCCGATGTTGAAAGTAATGCCGAAGGCCGGGCTGGCGAGCGAAGAGGCAAGGCTCACCGCCAGGGGAAGTTTCGCCCGGCGCCAGAAAGGGGTTGCTTGAGTCATCGACGCTACTCCATGTGCTTTATTGTTATGGCAGTGGGAACTTCAAAAAAGCGGACCAGCCATCGAATTCGGAAACTGACGGATACTACTCGCCTGGATATTCCAAAAAGACTACGACACCCAACGCGTGTTTTCGCTCTTGCTCATTCCCTGTGCCGACTATATCCAGTGAGCCGCTGCGCTTGATCCCTCTAAAGTGTGATTTGCAGCATCAAGGCCTCTGGCCCGCCGGTTCCCGAGTGGTCCGGCAGGCGTGAAGCGCAGGATGGCTTAAATTCAGAATTTGGCAAGCGGTGACTAGGGCGCGACTGCAAGGCTGCGCCAGTGCCCAGCGGCACGGCGTTTGATGCGATCAGAGCCGGGAGATAAGTGCGCTGTCGCTGTTCTGCCATTCGACGATATCCAGACGCATGCGTTTCTTGTCGAGTTTGCCGACGCTGGTCTTGGGAATTTCAGTAACAAGCGCGATCTGACTGGGAATCGCCCACTTGTTGATATGCCCCTGCTCGACGAACGGGCTCAGGTGCTGCTTGAGGCTTTGCGCATCGATGCTGTGGCCTTCGCGCACCACCAGCAGCGCAAACGGCCGCTCGCCCCATTGCGCATCGGCGACGCCGACCACTGCCACCTCGCGCACCGCCGGATGCCGGCTGCACAGGTCTTCCAGCTCCAGCGAGGAAATCCATTCGCCGCCGGTCTTGATCACGTCCTTGATCCGGTCACGAATGTCGATGAAACCCATGTCATCCAGCGTCGCGACATCGC
>JARDZH010000389.1 GCA_029240955.1 Pseudomonas sp.
GCCACCGGCAGAAGGACGTCAGCGTGCAGGCACATTTGATGGAGTGGCTGAATCTGGGGACGCGCTGGATTCACATGATTGTAGGAGTCGCCTGGATCGGCGCGTCGTTCTATTTCGTCTGGCTGGAAAACAACCTCAACCGCAGCAACCCGCGCGACGGGCTGTCAGGCGACCTCTGGGCTATCCACGGCGGCGGCATCTACCACTTGGAGAAGTACAAACTCGCCCCGCCGACCATGCCGGACAACCTGCACTGGTTCAAATGGGAAGCCTATTCCACCTGGCTGTCCGGCGTAGCGTTGTTGTGCCTGGTGTTCTACCTCAACCCGACGCTGTACCTGCTTGCGCCCGGCAGTACGTTGAGCGGGATCGAAGGTGTCGGCATCGGGCTGGGTTCGTTGCTGCTCGGCTGGTTCGTATACAGCGGGCTGTGCGATTCGCCGCTCGGCAAACGGCCGGCGCTGCTTGGGCTGGTGCTGTTCGTGTTGCTGGTCGCCGCAGCCTGGGCGTTCAGCACTGTATTCAGCGGTCGAGCGGCCTATCTGCATGTGGGCGCGGTCATGGGCACCATCATGGTCGGCAACGTGTTTCGCATCATCATGCCGGCCCAGCGCGCGCTGGTGGCGGCCATCGAGCAGAACCGCGCACCTGATCCGGGCCTGCCGGCCAAGGGGCTGCTGCGGTCGCGGCACAACAACTACTTCACGCTGCCGGTGCTGTTCATCATGATCAGCAACCATTTCCCGAGCACTTACGGCAGCCGCTACAACTGGCTGATTCTGGCGGGCATTGCGCTGCTGGCGGTGCTGGTCCGGCATTACTTCAATACCCGCCACCAGAGTCAGCGTTTCGCCTGGACGTTGCCGGCCGCCGCGCTGGGCATGCTGTGCCTGGCCTACGTCACCGGCCCGCCTCCGCCGCCCGCTCCGGCCGGCGCCGTTGGCATTCAGTATCAGCCGTTGCCAGGCACCGCCGTGGGCGGCTATCGAGCAGACGAGAAGCGGCCGGAACGGGTCGCGGCGCCTGCGGTTGAAGCCGCCCGAACCGTGAGCATCGACCGCGTGCAGCAGATCATTGTCGAGCGCTGCACGGTCTGCCATTCGGCGCGGCCCACCAGCCCGCTGTTCAGCGCTGCTCCGGCGGGCGTGGTGTTCGATACCGCCGAAGAAATCCGCCAGCAGGCCGCGCGGATCCAGGCGCAGGCGGTGGCTTCGCAGATCATGCCGCTGGGCAACATCACGCAGATGACGCCGCAGGAACGAGCGCTGCTGGGTACCTGGGTTCGCGAACTGGGCGCGCCATGAACATCGCGGGGTCGCACACTGCGACAAAACCGCCTGTCCGCCGCGTTCTTGAGCACTTGAGCCAAACCCGGCGAGCCAGTATCCTCCGCCGCCGCTGTTGGTCCCGTCCTGCCTCAATGAACCGATTACTGGTTTACCGAATGCTCGATCTGCGCGCATCTGACTTGAAGAACATACTTCGAGCGTGGCCGCCTGGGGCATTCGGGGACGATCATGACTCGACAGCGATCGGCCTGGCGCCTGCCTTTGCAGGATTGCCGGCCAGCCACACTTATGACCACGGAACAAGCGCCGACCACAGAGCGCCCCTCCGCGACTGATCGATACCACGGGAGCACCGCATGAAACGTACCCTTTCCAGCCTGTTGTTGGCGGGAAGCCTGCTCACGGCCGCGCCGGCCATGGCCGACGACCTGTTCCAATGGCAGAGCAACAGCCTGACCTACCTCAACGGCCGGGACTTCACGGTCAACCCGCATATCCAGCAGACCTTCACTTTCGAGCATGCGGATGCCTGGAAGTACGGCGACAACTTCCTCTTCGTCGACAAGATCTTCTACAACGGCAAGCGCGACGCAACGTCGGGCGACAGCACCTACTACGGCGAAATCTCGCCGCGTCTGTCGATGGGCAAGATCTTCGGCCAGAAATTCGAGTTCGGCCCGATCACCGACGTGCTGCTCGCGGTGACCTACGAGTTTGGCGAAGGCGACAACGAGTCTTACCTGGTCGGTCCGGGTTTTGACCTGAACGTGCCGGGCTTCGACTACTTCCAGCTGAACTTCTACCAGCGCCACACCGAAGGTAGCCGCGCGGGCGATAATGTCTGGCAGATCACGCCGGTCTGGTCCTACACCATTCCGGTGGGCAAGTCGGACGTGCTGATCGACGGCTTCATCGATTGGGTCGTGGACAACGACAGCAACTCGCGTGGCGACTACCACGCCAACTTCCACTTCAACCCGCAGATCAAGTACGACCTGGGCAAGGCGCTAAGCCTCAAGGATCGTCAGTTGTACGTGGGTATCGAATACGATTACTGGACCAACAAGTACGGCATCAAGGACACCGGCGCCTTCGACACCGACCAGAACACCGCGAGCCTGCTGGTCAAAGTATTCTTCTGACCATACTTGCAGCATAAAAAAAGGGACGCTCATGGAGCGCCCCTTTTTTATGGACAGCCGATTACGCTTTCGCTGATTTCCAGACCTTGCTGAGCAACGTGAAGACTACGACCAGCAAGCCACCAGCGATGATGCCGGCCACTGCGTCGAGCAAGGTCGGAACGATGACCGCGAGACCACCTACCGCACCGGCAGCCCCCTCGGTGATGCCTTCGACCAGATGATGCAGAAACGGCAAGCCGTGCACGAGGATGCCGCCGCCGACCATGAACATCGCCGCGGTGCCCAGAATCGACAGCAATTTCATCAGCACCGGCGCCAGCCACAGCAAGCCATTGCCGATCGCCTGTGCGGCCGAACTGGCTTTCTTTTTCAGGTACAGGCCCAGGTCGTCGAGTTTCACGATGCCTGCGACCAGCCCATAAACGCCCACGGTGATGAGCACGGCCACGATCACCAGCACGCCGACCTGATCCATGAACGGCCGGGCCGACACGACGCCCAGGGCCAGAACGATGATTTCCGCCGACAGGATGAAGTCAGTGCGGATTGCGCCTTTGATGCGATCTTTCTCAAACGCCACCATGTCCACGGTCGCGTCGGCGGCGACCTTCGTGCGCTCCTGGTGCTCGGACTCGGTTTCGGGGTGCAGCCATTTGTGGGCGATCTTCTCGAAACCTTCGAAGCACAGGAAGGCACCGCCGATCATCAGCAGCGGCGTGATCAGCCACGGCGCGAAGGCGCTGATCAGCAGAGCGGCGGGCACCAGGATCGCTTTGTTGAGCAGCGAGCCCTTGGCCACGGCCCAGACGACCGGCAATTCGCGATCCGCTGAAACGCCGGTGACTTGCTGGGCATTGAGCGCCAGATCATCGCCCAGTACGCCGGCGGTTTTCTTGGTCGCAAGCGCCACGTCGTCGAGCAGCGTTGCGATGTCGTCCAGTAGGGTCAGCAAACTTCCGGCAGCCAAAATGAATATCCTTGATCAATAGGGGTACGTGAACGGCGCGTATTGAATCACGGCCTGCGGTCAGCACCGTGACAGGGTTTGAGACCGGTTTTAGTGTCAAACGTTTTGCGTGGGGGGTTGGACGGTCGTGATTTGTCGGGCGTCACGGCGAACAGCCGACACACCTGCAGCAGGCGATTGGCCGATCCACTGTGGGAGGGAGCGCAGCTCGCGACGAACGATAACGCGGTCTGCCTGACCACTGCGTCAGGCTGTCGCGAGCTTCGCTCCCTCCCACAGGTCCGCCGGCTGCTATCCACAGCACGATGTGTAGGAGCGCGCTTGCCCGCGACAAACGATAACGCAGTCAGCCTGACCCACTGCGTCAGGCCGTCGCGAGCTTCGCTCCCTCCCTCAGGTC
>JARDZH010000390.1 GCA_029240955.1 Pseudomonas sp.
TGATCGCCTGTGATCAGCCGTTTCCCCAACTGCCGCGCCGCTTTGATGAGCGGCGTTTCGGCGGGTGTCGCCACGACGTCGAACACGGTATCCGCGGCTTCGATCGCTGAGCGCTCGAACGCCAGTTCTTCGGACTGCGGACCGATCATGCCCAGTGGCGTGACGTTGACCAGCAGCGGTGGACGTTCGCTGCCCAGCTCTGCCTGCCAGCGAAAACCGCAGGCCTGCGCCAGGGCCCTTCCGGCCTGTTCATTGCGGGCGACGATCAGGCCGTCGGTAAAACCCGCATCACGCATGGCGAACGCCGCGGCCTTCGCCATGCCGCCGCTGCCGCGCAAGGCAAAAGCGGTCCTGGGTACCTGATGGTTCTCCAGCAGCTGGACCACTGCGATGTAATCGGTGTTGTAGGCCTTCAGGTGGCCGCCGTCATTGACGATGGTGTTGATGGACTGAATCACCGCCGCCGACGGGTCCAGCTCGTCCACCAACGGGATGCAATCCTCCTTGAACGGCATGGACACGCCACAACCGCGAATGCCCAGCGCACGTATACCGCCGACAGCGCCTTTCAGGTCATTGGGTGCAAATGCTTTGTAGTAAAAGTTCAGACCGAGCTGCCGATACAGATGGTTATGGAAGCGGACGCCGAAGTTACCCGGACGGGCTGCCATGGACATGCACAGCAAGGTTTCCCGGTTGGCGGTGACGGGCATGTTTTTCTCCCAACGGTATTGGATTGATTCAGGGGGACAAGCGTACACTCGCTGCCGGCCGATACCCGGCCTGCGCAGCCAGTGGTCATAGGGCTTGAACGCGGGTTTCAAGATGTACCTTACACAAACTTTACCCAGCGGCTTCGCAGTTTTTTTCTCAAACGCTGTCTTAGAAGTTACCCGTGGCAGTGCTTGATCTCAGTGCAGGCCGGCGACAACGGGTTGAAAGTCGAGGAACTCTCATGATTCGTCATATTCCCAAAATTGCTCTGTTTATCGGCGCGCTGGCCATCGCAGGCCAGGCCAACGCCGACCGTGGATGGGGCGGCCCTGCGGTCGTGGGCGCCATTGTCGGCGCGGCGGTGGTGGGTGCTGCGGTTTCGTCTGGTCGTGATAGAACTGTCTACGTCGAGCGCCAGCCCGTATACGTACAGCCGCAACCGGTGTATTACGCGCCGCCACCGCCGCCGGTCTACTACCAGCCGGCGTATCCGGCCTACGAAGTGGTCGAACGTTACCCGGCGCCGCCACCGGTCTACTACCGCCGTTATGCGCCGCCGCGTCCGGTGTACTACGGTCCGCCACCCGGCCATTTCCGTCACGACCGCTGGTAACAGCCCGAAACCCCGCCCAACCAGGCGGGGTTTTTCATGGCCATTCGGACGGCCGGGAGTGCCTACACTTTTTTATCAATGACGACTATCGAGAGCGTTGATTTCTGCCGACACAGTGGGTAGCCGTAGAGTGGCGGCACAGCTTGAAGGAGACAGTCATGGGCAAGGTTCAAATCATGTCGGTGGTCGGAAGTGCCGTCCCCGCCCAGTTCAGAGAACTCGGTTTGCTGGTCTGCTGGTATCTGGTGCGCGACGGAGAACCGGTCACAGGCCCGTTCTCTTCGCTGCTCGCCGCCAGAGCGCAGTCCGAGCAGCTTGAAGCTGAACACCTCGAAGCCTGACTGCTCCGCTGGCCGCTTTCTTCTCGTGCGTCGCTCCGCACATCCCTTGCCCGCTTTCTTGAAGCGGGCTTTTTTATGCGCGCGCGTTGAACTGGATCAGATACGCTCGGCCATGGCCGCATTGACCTGGCAGCGATGAGCCAGCTTTTGCAGGCGCTTTTCCAGCGCCATGAACACCACCCGGTCAGTGCGCCCGCTTTCCAGTTCATCGATCAGGTCGTTCGCCACCTGCCGTAGCTCATGAGCCAGCACCACGCGATCATCGTTCAGGTCGTGCTTGTGGGACTCGAACAGCCGGTGCAGATAATCCTGCAGGTTATTCTGCAAACGGTGGCGGTCGGTCGCGCGCAGATGCAGGAGATTGAGGTTGATGCGCCCCTGCAGTTCACTCAACTCGCCGCACAGGTACTGCATGCGTCGCGCGTAACCGACTTCACGCTCGCGGCGTTCGGTGCGTGCGACTTCGGCCTCCTGCCTGCGTTGAATGCTCGGCACGGCGACAGCGACCATGATGCCCACGATCAGCCCGATCGCCTGAACCCAGCCAGCCCAGTCCGCGGGCCGTGAAAAGAGCCCGGCGCCCAGCAGCAGCACGGCAATCAGCGAAGCGACGATCACCATGACCACGTAATCCTTGCCTATAAACCCCTTGAGCATTGCTCGACTCCTTAACTCGATGGCCTTCAACGGCACGGAATGCTAATCGGTGCGCGCTTTGGACACCATGAATATCTGGCGTTTTGGCCAGCGCATGGCAACTTTTCGGCAGTTCATGATCGGCGAATGTCTTAACGCTCACTTAACGAAGCGGCGTTTCTTATCCATACGAAGAAACCCTGCGGCTTACCCATCGACATTCCGTGAAGCGTGCTCCTAGAATGCAGCGTTTTCCCTACATTCCCGTGCGCAATGCACTTTCATTCTGCGAGCATCGCTCTTGAAAATCCGTCTGCCGCTGTTGGCTCTGTTGTTTGCAATGACAGGTCCGGGCTTTTCCTCGTTCATTCAGGCAAACGAAGCGCCTGCGCTCAACCGCGATCCTGCACAACTCCATCTTGCTTCGGGCAGCGCGATGGTCATCGACCTGCAGACCGACAAGGTGCTGTATTCCAGCAACCCTGACGTCATCGTTCCGATCGCGTCGGTTACCAAACTGATGACTGCGATGGTCGTGCTGGACGCAAAACAGTCGATGGACGAATACATTCCTGTCGACATCTCCCAGACGCCGGAAATGAAAGGCGTGTTTTCACGGGTCAAGCTGGGCAGCCAGCTGAGTCGCAAGGACATGCTGCTGATCACTCTGATGTCTTCGGAGAATCGCGCCGCAGCCAGTCTCGCCCACAGCTATCCGGGCGGCTACCCGGCGTTCATTCTGGCCATGAACGCCAAAGCCAAGGCGCTGGGCATGAAGCACACCGCCTATGTAGAACCGACCGGTCTGTCGGTTTACAACGTCTCAACGGCTCGCGACCTGACCAAACTGGTACTCGCAGCCCGTAAATACCCGTTGCTGAGCGAACTGAGTGCTACCGAAGAAAAGACCGTCAGCTTCCGCAAGCCCAATTACACCCTGGGCTTTCGTAACACTGACCATCTGGTGCACAGAGAGAACTGGGACATCCGCCTGACCAAAACCGGATTTACCAACCAGGCCGGCCACTGCCTGGTACTGCTGACGACCATGGCCAACCGCCCGGTGTCGGTGGTGATTCTGGACGCATTCGGCAAGTACACCCATTTCGCCGACGCCAGCCGCTTGCGCAAGTGGATGGAAACCGGCCAGAGCGGCCCTGCCCCGGCAGTCGCTTTGCAGTACAAGAAGGAAAAGAATCTGGTGATGCGTCAGACCGGTCTCCAGGCCAAGGACTGATCGCTGCTCCCGTCACAAAAAAACGGTTGCGAGGGCCTGCCTCGCAACCGTTTTTTTTTCGCCTTCGCGTCGGCAGGAAGTTACAGAATCGGCTTGCCGCCCGTCACGCCATAGTGCGTCCCGGAGATGTAGCTGCCTTCGTCGGAAGCCAGCAGCACGTAGATCGGCGACACTTCGACCGGCTGGCCTGGACGGCCAAGCGGGGTCTGGCTGCCGAAGTTCTGCACTTCTTCCTCGGGCATGGTTGCCACGATCAGC
>JARDZH010000391.1 GCA_029240955.1 Pseudomonas sp.
GACCACGCCATGACAACGGACTGAACCCATGCACACGGAATTTCCTGACGGTGCAGAGGTGTACCGTGAGGCTTATTTCCGTGGACTGCGCCCAGACCCCGATCTCTGGATCGATGAATGGGCCGATGAGTACATGCGGATCCCGCGTGACACCGGTGCCCCTGAACCCGGCCAGTACCGCACCTCACGGACACCTTATGCCCGCGAGCCAATGCGCTGCCTGTCGCCGGCTCATCCTTGCAGACGCGTGGTCACCATGGTGGCCTCGCAGTTGATGAAAACCCAGATCGCCTTGAACTGGATGGGTGGCCTGATCCATATGGCGCCGTCAAACATCCTGGCGCTGCTCCCTAGCCTTGGCCTGTCCAAGCGGGTTTCGGGGCGAATCAGCAAGACCATCAAGGCCACACCCGTTCTGCGCGAGCGGGTCGCGGCCACCCGCTCGCGGGACGCACGCAACACGATGGACACCAAGGAATTCGAGGGCGGCTCGCTATACGTCACCACCGCCGGTTCTGCGGCCAACCTTTCGGAGCTGTCGGCGCGTTATATCTACGGCGACGAAGTCGACCGCTGGGAGAACGACGTCGGCCAAGAAGGTGACCCCATCAAGCTGGCAGAGACGCGGGCGACCAACTTCGGTCGCAACGCCAAGATCTACTTCTCCAGCTCGCCGACGATCAAAGGCGCCTCGCGGATCGCTGACCTGTTCGAGTCCAGCGACCAGCGCTATTACTACGTGCCATGTCCTACCTGCGGTCATATGCAGGTGCTGGAATGGGAGCGGCTGCACTACAGCAAGGACTTCAGCACTGTTCATTACGAGTGCGCTGCCCCTGAATGCGACGTGCTGATTGAGGAACACCACAAGAGCGACATGCTTGCCCGAGGCGAGTGGCGCGCCCATGCGGCTGGTGATGGAAAGACCGTTGGCTTTCATCTCAACGCGCTGTACTCGCCGACCGGTTGGATGGACTGGGCTTCGCTTGCCATCGAATTTGAGGACGCCAAAAAAGCCCAGGCTCAAGGTGATACGAGCCTGATGCAGGTGTTCTACAACACCCGTCTCGCGAAGGTCTGGGACAGTGCACTCGAACAGACCAAGGCCGAGGTGCTGATCGCTCGGGCGCGGCTGGAGAACTACACCCTCGGCGCGATGCCGTCAGGTGTGCTGATGCTTACTGGCGCCGTCGACGTCCAGGCCAATCGTCTGGAACTGATGGTGATGGGCTTCGGCGTCGGCATGGAGCGATGGGTTGTCGACCACCAGATCATCTGGGGTGACCCAGCAGACGAACGCACCTGGGCGGTGCTGGATGAAAAACTCAAGGCTCGTTATCGGCATCCTTGCGGTGTGGGTCTGGCGATTCTCGCCGTGGGTGTCGACTCTGGTGGTCATCACACCGATGAGGTCTACCAGTTTTGCCGCGTCCGTCGCTGGCGCAACATCTTCGCCATCAAGGGCGCGAGCAAGCCGGGCCGACCGGTGATTGCACAGCGCCCGTCAATGGTCGACGTGACGTGGAAGGGCCAGACCGAACGCAACGGTGCCGAGCTGTGGTTCGTCGGCACCGATACGGCAAAAGACTGGATCTACAACCGCTATCCATTCCCGGACGGTCCGGGATCGCTGCACTTTGCCAACGACCTGCCGGACGATTTCTTCGCCCAGTGCGTCGCCGAACGCAAAGTGGTGCGCTACGTGCGCGGCCACAAGCGCATCGAATGGGTGAAGGGCAAGGCAGAGCGCAACGAAGCGCTCGACTTGATGGTGTACTGCCTCGCCATGGCGCATTACCTCGGCATCAACCGCTACCAGGAACACGATTGGGACCGGGTGCGTCAGGCGCTGGCCCAGTCAGGTCTTTTCGACGATGCCCTCGGCATCAAGCCTGTTCAGGGCGAGCGACTTGATGCTGAGCTAACACCGGCGCCCGCTGCTGTACGTCAAGCCCAACCCGCACCACCACCCGCTGCCCCGGTTACACAATCGAGACCGGCAGCCCCCCCTCAACGCCGCAGCTCAGCCAGCGGCTACCTGAAGAGACGCTGATATGTCCTTTACAAAAAAGCACCTCGACGCGGTTGAGGCGGCCATTGCTCGCGGTGAGAAAACTGTGCGCTACACCGACCGCACCGTGGAATACCGCACGGTCGATGAGCTGCTCAAGGCGCGTGAAGAAATACGCTCGTCACTTGCCAGCGCCGCCGGGCCACGCTCACGTGTGGTCCGGCTGTACCACGCAGGGAAGGGGGTCTGATGGCCCGACACTTCCCAACGCTGACCCGTAACGGATTTGTCCTACCGTCCAACATCAAGGCCAGTTACGAAGGCGCTGGGGAAGGGCGCCGCTCGACTGGCTGGGACGCTCCCGACAACGGGATCAACAGCATCAACACCCCGGCACTGCGCAACCTGCGGTCGCGCTCCCGGGCGGCGGTTCGCAATGACCCGTATGCCTTCAATGTCATCGACAAGCGCGTCAGTAACCTGATCGGCACGGGCATCACTCCTCGGCCTACGACCGACGATGATGCATTGCGCAAAATTTTGCAGGAGCTATGGGGGGATTGGGTCGATGAGTCGGATGCGGATGATCGCACCGACTTCTACGGCCAGCAGGCGCTGGTGGCGCGCACGGTTGAAACCTCGGGCGAATGCTTCGTGCGGTTGCGGCCGCGCGGTCTGGATGAAGGCTTAGCAGTTCCGCTGCAGCTGCAGATCCTCGCACCGGAATTTGTGCCGCATGACAAATTCGAGACCACCAAAAACGGCAACGTCATCCGCGCTGGCATCGAATTCACCCCGGGCGGCAAGCGGGTGGCGTATTGGATGTACCTGTCGCACCCACGTGATGCCGCGTCTCTGAATGCCGGCTACAACCAGCTAGTGCGCGTGCCTGCCGCCCAGGTGCTGCACATCTTCGAACCGGTGGAGCCTGGACAGTTGCGGGGTGTGCCGCGGCTGTCGCCGGTGCTCAAACGCCTGCGCAGTCTGGACAACTACGACGACGCGGTGCTGTTTCGTCAGGAAGTGGCCAACCTGTTCGCCGGTTTCATCAAGCGTCCGGCGCCGGACTCGGGACCACTTCCCAGAGATCCTGTGACCGGTCAGCCGCTCGATCTGGATCGCGATGGCTTCACGCCGATGGTTGCGCTCGAACCCGGCACCATGCAGGAACTGGGGGCAGGCGAGGAGGTTGAATTCTCCAAACCGCCAGACGCCGGCAACAACTATCCGGACTTCATGCGGCAACAACTGATGGCTGCTGCTGCGGGGTCGGGCACGCCTTACGAGATCCTCACGGGCGACATGCGCGGCATCAACGACCGAGCGCTGCGGGTGGTGCTCAACGAGTTTCGGCGCCGACTGGAACAACTGCAATTTAGCGTGTACGTGCATCAGCTCTGCCGTCCCGTGCGGGCGGCGTGGATGGACATGGCGGTGCTGTCTGGCGTCCTGGTGCTGGACGATTACGCACAGAAACGCCGCCAGTACCTGCGCACTCGCTGGGTGCCTCAAGGCTGGGCCTACATCCAGCCAGTACAGGACGTGCAGGCACGCCGGATGGAAGTACAGGCCGGCTTTTCCTCTCGCAGTGAGATGGTGCTGCGCACCGGCTACGACGCCGAAACGGTCGATCTGGAAAACGCCGCCGATCTGGCACGGGCCACAAAACTGGGCCTCAACTACAACACCCTTGATGCCGTCGAAGACACCGACGACAAGGAGCAACCATGAGCAAGAAAGCGCGACCGCGCATTTACAACCGCGCAGGCAAGCGT
>JARDZH010000392.1 GCA_029240955.1 Pseudomonas sp.
GTCCTGTTCACTGGCGACTACCCGCGGCCAGCTCTTGAGTCGGGCAAAACAGTCTTCCACCGGCAGGAACAGCTCGGCGGGCGGCAGCAGCGGACGCGCCGGATCGACCCGGCGGTCTTCATAACGGTTGCGCACGTCGTTCCAGAAGTTCTCGGCCGCCTGCTCGATGCCCGGCAGGGAGAACACCTGAGTGTCCTGAGGCAGGTAATCGAACAAGGTCGAGGTTTCTTCGAAGAACAGCGGAATGTAGTACTCGATCCCCGCCGGCGTGATGCCGCTGCTCAGGTCCTGCAGGATCGGACTGCGACGGAAATCCACATCGAAGCGCTCGCGGTAGCGCGCCTTGAAGCGCGTGACCTGATCTTTCTGCAACGGGAATTCCCGGGCCGGCAGCAAGCGCACCGACTCGACCTTGTCGATCGAGCGCTGGGTCTCGGGATCGAAGGTGCGCAGGGTTTCGATTTCGTCGTCGAACAGATCGATGCGGTACGGCACCTTGCTGCCCATCGGGAACAGGTCGATCAACGCGCCGCGTACGGTGAATTCGCCGTGCTCATAAACAGTGTCCACGTAGCGATAGCCGCTGGCTTCCAGACGCGTGCGCATGGCTTCCACGTCGAGCTTCTGGCCAATGTCCAGCACCAGGCTGCTGCCGAGCAGAAATTTGGTCGGCGCGAGTCTGTGTAGGGCAGTGGTGACAGGAACTACCAAAACGCCATGGTCCAGCTCTGGCAGCCGATAAAGGCTGGCGATCCGCTGGGAAATGATGTCCTGGTGCGGCGAGAACAGGTCGTAAGGCAGGGTTTCCCAGTCCGGGAAGTGCAGCACCGGAAGCTCGGGTGCAAAGAACTTCAGTTCCTGCTCCAGACGCTCTGCGCTCTGGCTGTCGGCGGTCAGGAGCAAGGTGAAACGCCGGGCGGCGCTTGCGGCCTCGGCGATCGCCAGGCTCAGGGCGGCACCGGGCAGATTGCCCCAGTGTTGTTTGCCGGCGGTGGCCGGAAGGTGCGGTAGACGCAGAACTGGCACGGAAGGTCGGACTCCAGGCATTGCGACAGGGGCCGCGATTGTAGCGGGGGAAGGTGTCGGCTGTCAGGTTTCGAGTACACCTGAGCGAATTCGTGCCCCTGAACTTATGTAGTGCGCAATGATCTGACAGTCGCTCATTGCCTATAAACATGGGCGAAGTCATAATGTAGCCCCTTTTTTCAGCCCCTACATGTGGAAGGTTCCCGTGACTCAGAAGCCCGACCAGTGTCTTGGTGAATGGATCGATCGTGAAGCCCTCGCCGAGGCGATGATCCCGCTTATCGGTCAGCTCTACCGCAATAACAATGTGGTGAGTTCGATCTATGGACGTACTCTGATCAACCGATCAGTGATCGCGATTCTCAAAGCCCATCGCTTCGCACGCCATCGCCAGGCCGATGCCTGCGAGTTGTCCGTGCACGAGACTTTCCCGCTTCTCAAGGCCATGAGCGAGCTCAAGCTGGGCGCCGCTTCCGTGGACCTGGGCAAGCTGGCTGTCAAGTTCAAGACCGAAGGCAATGGCCGCAGCGCCGAGCAGTTCGTTCGTGAGGAACTGGCCAGCATCGTGGGTCAGCAAAGCAGCAGCCCGCGCAAGGGTACTGATGTGGTGCTGTACGGTTTCGGCCGGATCGGTCGCCTGCTGGCGCGCATCCTGATCGAGAAGACCGGTGGCGGCGAAGGCCTGCGTCTGCGCGCCATCGTGGTTCGCAAGGGCTCGGAAAACGATCTGGTCAAGCGTGCCAGCCTGCTGCGTCGTGACTCGGTACATGGCCCGTTCGACGGCACTATCACCATCGACGAAGCCAACAGCACCATCACCGCCAACGGCAACCTGATCCAGGTGATCTACGCCAAGAATCCTACCGAAGTGGACTACACCCAGTACGGCATCCAGAACGCCCTGCTGGTGGACAACACCGGTGTTTGGCGTGATGCCGACGGTCTGGGTCAGCACCTGACCTGCCCAGGCGTGGACCGTGTCGTACTGACCGCTCCGGGCAAGGGCAAGCTGAAGAACATCGTGCACGGTATCAACCACGGCGAAATCACTGCCGATGACAAGATCGTGTCCGCAGCGTCCTGCACCACCAATGCCATCGTGCCGGTGCTCAAGGCCGTCAACGACAAGTTCGGCATCGTCAACGGCCACGTTGAAACGGTTCACTCGTACACCAACGACCAGAACCTGATCGACAACTTCCACAAGGGCGATCGCCGTGGCCGCAGCGCTGCGCTGAACATGGTCATCACCGAAACCGGCGCTGCCACCGCGGCTGCCAAGGCTCTGCCTGAGCTGGCCGGCAAGCTGACTGGCAACGCGATTCGCGTTCCGACGCCGAACGTTTCGATGGCGATCCTGAACCTGAACCTCGACAAGCAGACTACCCGTGAAGAAATGAACGAGTACCTGCGTCACATGGCGCTGAATTCCGACCTGCATCGTCAGATCGATTTCGTGAACTCGCAGGAAGTGGTTTCCACTGACTTCGTCGGTTCGCGTCACGCCGGTGTGGTCGATGCCGAAGCCACCATCGTCAACGACAACCGCGCTGTGCTGTACGTCTGGTACGACAACGAATTCGGCTACAGCTGCCAGGTCGTTCGCGTGATGGAAGACATGGCGGGTGTAAACCCTCCGGCCTTCCCGAAGTAACAGCTGCCTGAAGCGGTAACGACGCACAAAAAAATGCCCCGACTGGTTCGGGGCATTTTTGTTTCTGTCGGCAGTGGTCAGGCAGAAGCGGCGGCCACCGGGGCCTCGAGTTTCTGGCCGCCCTTGCGGAACAGCACCAGGGTCGCGATCAGGCCCAGCACGGCAGCGCCGGTCAGCCAGATGCCGGGCGCGGCCTTGTTGCCGAGTTCGTGGATCAGGTACGTACAGGCCGCAGGCGTGAAGCCACCGAAGGTCGCGGTCGCCAGGCTATAGGCCAGCGAGAAACCGGTAGTCCGGACTTCGACCGGCATGATCTCGGTCAGCGCCACGACCATCGCGCCGTTGTACGAGCCGTACAGGAACGAGCACCACAGCTCGACCATCAACAGGTTGCCGAAGCTCGGATGGCCGACCAGCCAGGAAAGGGCAGGGTAAGCCGTGGCAATCGCCAGCACCGTTGCGCCGATCAGCAGCGGCTTGCGGCCGATGCGGTCGGAGAACGCGCCCATGACCGGCAGCCAGATGAAGTTGGACACGCCTACGCACACGGTCACCAGCAGGCTGTCCAGGTCCGACAGGTGCAGTTCGTTCTTGCCGAATGTCGGGGTGTACGCCGTGATCAGGTAGAACGACACGGTGGTCATCACCACCAGCGCCATGCCGCCGAGCACCAGGCCGAAGTTCTGACCGATCGAGCGCACCACTTCACCCAGGGTGGGGCGATGCTTGCGAGCTGAAAATTCCGGGGATTCCTCCAGCGAACGACGGATGATGAAAATCGCCGGCACGATCAGGCAGCCGATCAAAAACGGTACGCGCCAGCCCCATTCGCCCATCTGCGCAGGGTCGAGCCAGTGGTTGAGCGCAACGCCCAGCAGACCCGCGAACACCACCGCAGCCTGTTGGCTCGCCGACTGCCAGCTGACGAAGAAACCCTTGCGGCCCGGCGTGGAGATTTCCGCCAGATAAACCGACACACCGCCCAGCTCGACGCCGGCGGAGAAGCCTTGCAGCAAGCGGCCGAGCAGCACGAGCAACGGTGCGGCGACGCCGATGGTGGCGTAACCCGGCACGCAGGCGATCAGCAGCGT
>JARDZH010000393.1 GCA_029240955.1 Pseudomonas sp.
AGTCCGTATTGACCATGGAGCAATTGTGCCAACTGCAATCACGGTTACTGGGGCCAATAGGCCTTTTTGCAAAACTGGCGCGACAGGTTGCCGAGCAGGGCCGGCAGGCTCCGGCGTTGGGGGATCTGGCCACACTGGAAGGCGATGAACGACGGGCTCTGGCCGAGAAATCGGTCGAGTTCGCGCTCGGCGTGCATCACCGCCGCGAAGTCACGGTCAACCCGTTCGCCGATCTGCAGCGCGAATTCCTCTGCTGCGTGGTGTTCGACGAGCTCGCGCCGTTTGCGCTGGTCGAACGCTATGCCGCGAGCGCCGCGCTGCGTCAGCGGGACAGCGATTATTTCATCAAGCTGATCGCGACCACCCGCAATACCGTCGAACGCCGGTTTGTCTTTCATGGCTTGCTGGAGCACTACGATGAGCTGTTACCGGTTGAGCGCAGTGTTTATCCGGTCAATTACCGTGCCGCTCAACAGAACCATCTGGAAAACGAAGAGCAACGTTACGGCAAACTGATACTGCACCGTCCTGTGCGCGAAATACTCAAACGGCACACCGCCAGTTGGGTGCTTGCGAACCTGTGCAGCGAACCGGAAAGCGCCCGCTGAATGGTAGGCAACGTCGACGGCGATTCAGGCGGTGGTGAGTTCCGAAGCATGGTTCTGAGCGACGACCACGCGATTGCGGCCATTGTGCTTGGCAGCGTAAAGCGCTTTGTCCGCCTCGTTGAGCCATAGCTCGGGGTCGGTGTGCTGGGGCATGCGTGTGGCCAGGCCAATGCTCAGGCTGAGTTTGAGCTCCGGGTGCTGGGGATGGTGAAGCTGCTCGACCGCCACGCGCAGCCGCTCGAGAATCTGCCCGGCCAGCACATGACCGGTGTCGGGCAGAATCACGCAGAACTCATCGCCTCCGTAGCGTCCCGCCAGATCGGTGGTGCGCAGGTTGGCGGTCAGAATCCTGCTGATGTCGCGCAGGACGTTGTCGCCCACCATGTGGCCGTAAGTGTCATTGATGGTCTTGAAGTGATCGATGTCGATCAGGGCAAGCGTACTGGGTCGGCGCAGGTTCTGACTGATGATGAAGGTCATGGCCAGTTGGTCCTTCCAGGCGCCATGGTTGGTCAACCCGGTCAGGCTGTCGGTGCGGCTCAAGGTGCTCAGATGGTTGCGATGTTCCCACAGCTTGAGCGTGACCTGATGGCTCATCCAGCCGATGAAAATCGGATAGAGCACCAGCACGGGGAGGCAGGCGTACATTTGCGTTGGTGTGCTGTTGAAGTCGATAGCCGGACTGACCAGCAACCAGGCAATCAAGACGCCAAGCGCCTGGGCACCGAAGCCCTGCACCATCAAGCGTGGTCCGCCAGCGGCAATGTTGTGCATGGCCATCATGGCGACGACGGTGATGGCGGGCATCGCGCTGAAACCCATGACGGCCATCCAGAAACCACCGAACACCGAGTCGATCAGGATGTTGCGCCATTCTGACCAGTAAGGCTGCCGAGACCGTTTTGCCCACTGATAGGCCAGATGAGGCCAGGGGAGGGCGTTGAAAACAGCCACAGCCCACAGCCACCAGGCAGCATCCATACGGTGCAACGATACGGCGACCATGACAAAACCAAGGAGCACGCCCACTATGCGCGGCGCGTAGATTCGCTTGGCGAATGACCGGCCTCTGCCGTGAGATGAATTCATACCGGACACCGTGCAATACGCTACGACCGGTCAGACAACCACCGCTTGACCGAAAAGTATGATTTTTACCTTTCGCCCATGACAATGGGAAGAGCATTTTGCCATTAATCCACAGTAACAGTGCTGGTACACATGCGAATCACTGCTTTAGCACTCAAAAATGGGTAGACCCCCTCAAAAAGGGCTACCCATTTGGATGTGGCGGAGGGTCAGTCGCGTAGTTTGCGTGCTTGAACCATCGTCAACCATGCCACGACGATCGAGAGCACCGCGACAACAGCCGCGACGTAGCCCACCGCGCCCAGACCCCAATGCTGGATGGTCAGGCCACCGATGATCGAACCCAGGCCGATCCCGGCGTTGGCGGCTGACACGTTGAGTGTACCCGCCAGCGCTTGCGCATGAGGTGCGGCTTTCATCACACGGATCTGGCAGATCGGAAACAGCGCGGTGTGCGCGATACCCCAGACCGTCAGCACAACAGCGAGCAGCGGCAGCGATCCTGCGGCCGGCACGCTGGCGGTCATGCCAAGCGCCAGCAGCAACGCAAAGACGATCGTGGAACCCAGCGGGCTGCGGTCGACGTAGCGTCCGCCCAGCCCGTTGCCGATCAAACCGACCGCGCCGAAGCCCATCAGCCACCAGCCGACGTGGGCCGATTCCACACCGGCGATACGTTCCAGCGTGTCGGCCAAGTAGGTGTACGCGCCGAACATCGCCGTGAACAGCAGGATCGACAGCAACAGATTGGCGAGAAAGTGCGGGTCGCGCAGGATTCTGGCCTGCTGTGCCAGACCGACCTTGGCGGTTGGCTTCAGGTGCGGCATGAACATCGCCAACAGCACTGCCATCAGCGCACACAAAGCCGTCAACGCCCAGAACGCGCCGCGCCAGCCGACGGCGTCTGCGAACACAGTGCCCAGTGGAATTCCGAACAGCATTGCTGCCGAAATACCCAGGTAGACCTGCGCCACGGCTTTGCCCGACTGCTTCGGGCCAGCGAGCAGGCTGGCGGTTTCGCTCGCCGTGCCCCAGAACACCGGCAGCGCCAGTGCAGGGATGAAGCGCGCGACGGCCAGCACCCAGATGTTGCTCGACACGGCTGCCAATGCGTTGGACGCAGCGAAGATCACCAGAATGGCGATGAAGGTCCGCTTGCGATCCAGGTGCGAAAGCATCGCGGTCAGCGGCGGGCCGAACAGCATGACGGTGAAGGCGAAGAGGGTGACCAGCAGACCGGCTGCTGAAATCGAGATACCCAGATCCCGCGCCAGCGCAGGCAGCAGGCCAATGATCAGGAACTCGGTGGTGACGATCACGAAACCGGCAATCGCCAGAATCGCAATGGCCAGGCCCGCGCCTGTTGAGCGTTCGCTCGCCGCGGAGGTTGAAGCGGATGTTTCCAGAGACGACATGACACTGAACTCGTAAAAAAACAGGTCGCTACTGTATTGCAGAACTGATTTCTTATCTTTGGCGAATTTTCCGTGCATTATGGAAATAATTTCACATATGGATGCCGTCTGTGCTGTCTTCTGATCGTCTCAAGGGTATCGCCACGTTCGTGGCCGTCGCCAATGCGGGCAGCTTCACCGCTGCCGCCGAGCGTCTGAACCTCACCAATTCAGCGGTCAGTAAAAGCGTGGCGCGGCTGGAAGGCCGGCTGGGAATGCGGTTGTTTGAGCGCACCACGCGCAGCCTGTCGTTGACCGAGGAAGGCAAGGCGTACCACGTGGTGTGTCTGCGGATTCTTGGCGATCTCGAAGACGCCGAAACCGCGCTCGCCGCCCAGCGCGCCGAGCCTGCCGGGCAACTGCGCATCGATCTGCCCGCCACCTTCGGGCGCTTGCACGTGCTGCCGTTGATTCTGGAGTTTGCCGATCAGCATCCCAGACTGCGGCCGCGAGTGACGTTCACGGATCGCTTTGTCGACATCCTGGAGGAAGGCATCGACCTCGCCGTGCGCATTGGCGGTACGCAGGTATGGCCGGCAGGTCTGGCGCATCGCAGTCTGGGCACCGAGCGCGTGGTGTTTTGCGCCTCGCCCGGCTACCTGGCGAAACATGG
>JARDZH010000394.1 GCA_029240955.1 Pseudomonas sp.
AGATCGAGTGGCTGTAGAACAGCGAGAACGATTCGATCCCGTCGTTCGGCTCTTTGATTCCGGCGTTCGAATAGTGAATCGCCCGAATCCCGACCTTCTGCTCAGCACCAATTTTCAAGCCCGCGCCGATGCGATCTTCGAAGTTGAATGACGAACCGAATTTCTGATCTCCCGCCGTTGTTCCGCTGAACATGGCCACACCGATGCCCGCCTCGATGAAGGGTTTGACGTGGCCGTTGCCGAATTCGTAAACGAAGACAGGCGCGAATGACACCGAATGCCGCGCTCCCGCTTCATCGCCCGCTTCCCAGTAGGTGTACCCCAGATCCCAATAACCGGTCAGTTTGCCGGTTTCGGTTTCCCACCACGATTTATCCCAATTGAAACCGAGTGCTGCCCGAGCGGTCAGACCGCCTTGACTGGTAGCACCGACGGCGCCCGAAAGGTCGACAGCGCTCGCTTGAAACGAAATCGAGGACAGTAGCGCTACAGCTGCAAGTGTTTTTTTCATATCGTCTGATCAGGTTGGGTTGTAAGGACACGCACTGACGGCTTACGCGTCAGCGTGGAACGTAACGCTCTCATCGATATCGACTTTGTCGATCCGATAGCCGTTTGCCGGAGATGTCTCGTCCGGATAGCCAAATGAAATGCCGAACAGCATCTTGAAAGAGGGATCGATGTCGAGTTGTTCACGGATGGTGTCGGCATAGAAGCCAAGCATGGTCTGCGGGACGCCACCCAGCCCGTGGGCTGTGAGCGATAACAGCAGCGTTTGGGCATACATACCGATGTCGCCTGCGACCCGCACGTTGTCGCCCATCTCTGGCATGAACAGCAGCGCGACATGGGGCGCGTCGAAGAACTCCAGGTTGCGCAGAGAAGCACTGCGGCGTTCGTCATACGCTTCGCGGGAGATGCCCAACGCTTGATAATATGCAGCGCCCTGGGCGCGGGACCGCTCCTTGTAGATGCCTGGGAAATCAGACGTCGAGAAGCTGAAGTCAGGTGTGATGCGACCTTGCTCATCGGCCGCCAGAAGCGCACGACTGAGCGCGTCGCGCTTTGCTCCCGAGACAAGGTGAATTTCCCAGGGCTGGGTGTTGCAGTTGGACGGCGAGTGTTGCGCGTCTGCCAGTACCGACCGAATGATGGACTCGGGGACCGGCTTTGACAGAAAACTCCTCACAGAGTGTCGAGCACGGATGACGTCATGAAATAATGCGGCGTCTGACATGTTGATTCTCCATGGCTGGGGCAGATCAACGGGCAAAGCCCATGAACCTAGCGCGTCACTATATAGCGCGCTAGAGAATATAAGCTAGAGGTTTTGATGGCATCAAGTACCAGCGACAACCGCCGAGAGATCAGCAAGCAGCTCTCCTTCGCGCTTTACGGTGCTGCAAACCGGATGGTCCGGATGCACAAGCCGTTTCTTGAACCGCTTGGCCTTACGTTTCCGCAGTATCTGGTCATGGTGGAGCTGCTGGCCGGATCGCCACGCACAGTGGGCGAGTTGGGCGCCAGGCTTGGAATGGACACAGGCACGATCACCCCGCTGCTCAAGCGTCTTGAACTGGCAGGGTTTGTCACCCGTCAGCGCGATGCACAGGATGAGCGGCGTGTCATGGTGAGCCTGACGCCTCAAGGAGAAGCGCTGCGTGAGGTATTGTGGGCACTGCCCGACCAGATTCAGTCGGCTTGCCAGATCACTGATGATCAAGCAGACGACATTCGACAGACGCTGGACACGATGGCCAGGTCGCCAGGTTAGAGCAATGGTCTGGACGTACCGAGACCGGATCCTGAAACACCCAGGGCTCGCGAACCCTCTTAATGCAGAGAAGGAAAGAACATGCAGCACGCTTCACTGAACCGTTTTCGCACCGGACTGCTGGTCTTGCTATTGCTGTGCGTGACTGTGCCAGCCTTTGCTCAGAGCGCTCCCGTACCGCAAGCCGATAACGCTGGCAGTGCAGCCCCGGCCGTGGAAGCGCCGAGCCTGGATGATCTGAACGATCAGCTCGACAAAATCCGTCAAGAAGTCACGGTCAGCGCCAATGGTGACTTGCTGTCAAACCTGCGGCAGGCTGCTTTGCAGGTGCAAAAACAGGCCGACGACCTGATTGCGCGGCAAGCGGTCGACATCGAGCACCTGAACGACCAGCTCAATATTATCGGCCCGGCACAACCGGACGAGGCGCCAAGTCTGACCAGCCAGCGCAAGACGCTGACCGCTCAGAAAAACGCCCTGGTCAACGAGGAACGTCAGGCCAACACGCTAAGCCAGTCGGCCCGGGACCTGGCTACGCAGATCTTCAGCCTGCGCCGCAGCCTCTTCGATTCACAGATCAGCAGCCGCACCGCAAGCCCGCTCAGTTCAGCGTTCTGGTCCACGCTGATTCGCCCGACCGATGACGACCTGGGCCGATTGAACCGGCTGTGGGTGGACGTGCGGGGCGTATTTGCCAGCGCGATGGCGCCGGGCAACCGCGTTCAGTTCATCAGCGTGGTGTTCGGGGCGTTCCTGATATGGGTGGTGGTCCGGCGCTTGCTGGAGCGGCTGTTCATCTGGTTGACGATCCGCTGGCTACCGGACGGCCGGCTGCGTCGCAGTGCGCTGGCGTTGGCCGTCGGCCTTTCGACAGTCGTGACCATCACCGTTGCCACGTCACTGCTGCGCTGGGGAATCGTCAGCAAGACGGTGCTCAGTAATGATGTGGTCAATCTGCTCGACCAACTACAGACGCTGATCACGTTCTGCGCCTTCATCGTCGGCCTGGGCCGCGCGCTGTTGATGCTGCCGCATCCTTCGTGGCGCCTGCCACAGATCCCTGACGAGATCGCCACGGCCATGGGCCGCTTCCCACCCATTCTGGCGCTGGCACTCATGATCATCGGCACCCAGGAGCGGGTCAACAATGTGATCGCCAGCAGCCTGGCACTCACGGTGGCAGTCAACGGCCTGACCGCATTGGCGGTTTCGCTCATCTTCTGCTTCGCACTGGTGCGCTACCGCCGGACCCGCCGCCGCTTCGGACTGGAGCGTCTGCCAGGCTTCGCCGGGCTGATTCCTTTCGTCATCGCGGTCTGGGTCGGGCTGAGTCTGCTGGCACTGGTGAGCGGCTACCTGACGCTGGCGTACTATCTGGCGGTCAAGCTGCTCTGGATCAGCGTGGTCGCGTCCACGGCCTATCTTCTGATTGCCTGCTACGGTGACGTCTGTGAAACCCTGTTGTCGCCCAAGCAACCGGGCGGCGTGGCGCTGGGTTCAGCGCTGGGACTGTCCCCGCGCCACCAGGCCCAGGCCAGTACCGTTCTGGCGGGCATCGGCAGGACTTTACTGCTGCTCACCGCCCTGCTGCTCGCCTTCCTGCCTTCGGGCTCCAGTCCGGCCGAACTGCTCGAAAGTTTTGCCCAGCTGGACGTGACCAACAAATCCCTCGGCAACCTGAACATCGTGCCGGGCGACATTCTGTTGGCATTGGCGTGTCTGGTCGTCGGCATGCTGGCGGTGCGGGTGCTCAAGGACTGGTTCGGGCAACGGCTGCTGCCTGAAACCACCATGGACGCCGGCATGCAGGCCTCGCTGGTGACCTTGATCGGGTACATCGGCTTTGTACTGGTCGTGGCCGTGGTGATGTCGACTCTGCACATCAGCCTGACCAACCTGACCTGGGTCGTCAGCGCCCTGTCGGTGGGTATCGGTTTTGGCCTCCAAGCCATCGTGCAGAACTTCATCTCCGGCCTGATTCTGCTGAC
>JARDZH010000395.1 GCA_029240955.1 Pseudomonas sp.
GATCCGCGATGCCTGGGCGACAGCTTCGTCGATCATCGCCTCGTTGGGTTTGAGCACCGGAATGAGGAGTTCGCGCTGGCACTGTTCGATGGCTTCGCCAAACGCCGAGCAGGTGAACAGAATGCCGTCCGCACCGCTCTGTGCGGCATACCGCGCCAAGACGAGAAATCGCGATTTCATGCTTTCGCCCAGATGGCCGTCTCGCGCCAGATCCGTGGACAGCGAGTCTTCGAGCAGATTGCTCACCTGCGCTTCCGGCCAGAGCCGGGCAAACGCTTCATTGATAGGCTGAACAGCCACCGGCGTTGCGTGGATCAGGAAAATACGTTTGCCACTCATGGAAACTCCTCTCGTCAGGAACGCACCCAGACCGCGACCCGCCATCGGCACTCAGCTCAGCGATGGGCGAAAGATTGAGAACAAGGTTGCACGGATTGGATATTGATGCAATAAAATGCAATATCGCCAGCAGCGCTTTCTCAGGCGTGCACGGCGCGGCGACTGCCAGCCAACGAAGCCGCCCGGCTTCGAACAATTAAAGTCAGGAGAGTGTCATGCGTATTCTTGTTCTTCCATGCGACGGAATCGGCCCGGAAATTGTCGAGTCCTCCATGTCGGTCCTTCACGCCGTCAACCAGAAGTTCAGCCTGGGCCTGAGCTTCGACTATGACGACGTAGGCTTCAAAAGCCTTGAACAGCACGGGACTACATTGCGCGATGAGATTCTCGAAAAGGCCAAAACCTACGACGGCATCATCCTGGGCACGCAGTCTCATGCCGATTACCCGGCGCCCGAGAAAGGCGGTCGTAACGTGTCAGCAGGGTTCCGTATCGGGCTGGACCTGTACGCCAATGTGCGCCCTGCCCGCACCCGTCCGTTTCTGACGTCGAACATGAAAGACGGCAAGACCATGGACCTGGTGATCATGCGCGAGGCCACCGAAGGCTTTTACCCGGACCGCAACATGAGTCGCGGCTGGGGCGAAGTGATGCCGAGCCCGGACATGGCCTTGTCGACCCGCAAGATCACCCGCCACTGCAGCGAACGCATCGCGCGCCGCGCCTTTGAACTGGCGATGAAGCGCAACCGCAAAGTGACCGCGATCCACAAGGCCAACAGCTTCCACATGACCGACGGCCTGTTCCTTGAGGCGGTGCGCCACGTGGCGAAGGACTTTCCGGAAGTCGCGCTGGACGACCTGCTGGTCGACGCGTCGACCGCGCATCTGGTGCGTAACCCGGAGCGCTTCGACGTGCTGGTCGCCACCAATTTCTACGGCGACATCATCAGCGACCTGGCCAGCGAGTTGTCCGGCAGCCTGGGCCTTGCCGGCTCGATGATGGCCTGCGACACCCATTGCTGCGCCCAGGCACAACACGGTTCGGCCCCGGATATCGCCGGTCAGGACAAAGCCAACCCGGTATCGATGATTCTGTCGGTGGCGATGCTGTTGCAGTGGATGGGCCAGCACCACGGCCACGCCAACCTGCAGGCGGCCGCCGCCGAAATGGACCGCGCCGTCGATGTGGTGCTCGAAGACCCGGAAAAGCGCACGCCCGACCTGGGTGGCCGGCTCGGCACCCGTGCGTTCGGCGAAGCGGTTGCCAAGGTCATTCTGGCCTGACCGATGTGGCGGCAGCACCGAGCGTGCCGCCGCCCTGCGCTCGATCTGCTTGCCATAACACCCCTGACAACCAGACCGCGAGGTTCGACCGGCGCGATTCGAGGCCGGTCGCGACCGCGCGAGGAGGATGCGCGTGTGAGCCATTTATTGCTAGGTTGTATCGCGGACGATTTTACCGGTGGCACTGACCTGGCCAGCACCTTGGTCAGAGGCGGGATGCGCACCTTGCAGGTGATTGGCGTTCCAGACAGCCCCGTTCCCGACGACGTTGACGCAGTCGTCATCGCCCTCAAGACCCGGACCTCGCCGAGCGCAGACGCTGGAGAAGAATCACTGGCCGCGCTCAAGTGGCTGCAACAGGCCGGCTGCCGGCAGTACTTCTTCAAATATTGCTCGACCTTCGACTCTACCGCCGACGGCAATATCGGCCCGGTGGCCGATGCCCTGTCGGATGCGTTGGGGGTGGATTTCGCCATTGCCTGCCCGGCGTTTCCCGAAAACAAGCGCACCGTTTACCAGGGTCACTTGTTCGTGGGTGAGCAACTGCTCAGCGAATCGGGGATGCGTCACCATCCACTGACGCCGATGAGCGATTCCAACCTGGTGCGGGTGCTTGCAGGGCAGACCCGCAGGAAAGTCGGCCTGATCCCGCACCCGGCGGTCTGCAACGGCAATGGCCTGCTGAAAAAGGCCATGAACGAAACCCGAGAGGCTGGCTGTTCCTACGTGATCGTTGATGCCGTGTGTGAGGACGATCTGCGCGCCATCGCCGTGGTCGCACAGGATCATTTGCTGATCACCGGCGGTTCAGGCGTGGCACTGGGACTCCCGGAGAACTTCGCCCGCAAAGGCTTGCTGCCGCGCGGCGATGCGGCCTTCGAGCTCCCGCCCGTTACCGGTCTGAGCGCTGTGCTGTCCGGCAGCTGCTCGCTGGCGACCCACGCGCAGATCGAACACTGGCAGACCTCAAGGCCCAGCTTTCAGCTCGATCCGCTGGCGCTCGCCAGCAGCGATGAACAGGTCACTCAAGCGCTGGCGTGGGCTGAAGGACGGGTGCATGACGGGCCGGTTCTGGTCTACGGCAGCGCGAGACCGGAAGCGGTCAGCGCTGCGCAACAGCAGCTCGGCATCGAACGGTCCGGGCAGCTTGTCGAGGACGCGCTCTCGCGCATCGCCAAAGGCCTGGTGACGCTCGGCGTGCGCAAGCTGGTGGTCGCGGGTGGCGAAACGTCCGGCGCGGTGGTCAAGGCGCTTGGGCTGAAGGCGCTGCGCATCGGTAAACCGATCGATCCCGGCGTGCCCTGGACGGTGGGCTTTGGTGAAAAACCCATCGCACTGGCGTTGAAGTCCGGCAATTTTGGCGCAGTGGATTTCTTCGCCAAGGCGCTGGACACCGCGCCGTGAATCAGGCGCGCTCGGCGAGCGGCTGCGCTGCGGTCTTCGTTGCCGCGAGCGAGGCCTGGTCCTGCATGCGCAGTTTGAGGATCGGCGACTTGACCGCAAAGGAGCCGCTGAGATGACGCTTCATCAGCTCGGCCGCCCCGGCGTTATCGCCCTGCTCGACCCGTTCGATCATCTCGATATGTTCGGCGCACTGCTTGTAAAGCCGGTTGCGGTCAATCATCGAGCGGTATTCGAGCAGTCGGCGCATGTTGTTCATCTGCCGCAGGACCATCAGATGCAGCGGGTTGCCGGACAGCTTGATGAATTCCTCGTGAAAGCGGATCCCGCTGCGCAGCAGGACGTCGGCCGGCGCGCTGGCAATGGCGCCGTCGAGCATGTCCTGCTGCTCTTTTTTCAGGCGGCGCAGCACCACGGGGTCGCGGCGATAACCAGGTTCGAGGAGTGCCGCAGGTTCGATCAGCGAGCGCATGCGGTAAATCTGTTCCAGCGTCTCCGGGGTTTTCGCCACATCGAGAAAACGCCAGCCGTAGCCAGCCTTGGGTTCTGCCCAGCCGACGCGGGAGGCGCGGTTCAGAATGTCGATGACCTGAGCGCGGGTAAGGTCGTAGCGCTCACGCAGGAATTGTTCGGTGACTTCTTCCGGGATCCGGTCGGTAAGCCAGTCCTCGGAAAGCCGGTAGTACGCCTCGGGCT
>JARDZH010000396.1 GCA_029240955.1 Pseudomonas sp.
CGCGGCCCCCGGGGTGGACAGGCGCACGATGCAGTTGCTGGCCAGATAAACGTCGTACGTCGCGCTCTGGCCCTCGAGCAGATAGATTCCTGTGTGCGCACGCTGTTCGATGACCACCTTGCTCGCCTGTGCGGTCAATGCTGGTTTTTCACTGACCAAAGGCCGCGTGAACAGATATTTGCCATTGCGCTTTTTCAACCAGCTGCGTGTGCTGAACAGCCGCGTGCCGGGGTTTTGCGCGTCTTCTTCGTAGTCCAGCTCCGGCACTTGCAGGCGGTAGGAAACTTCATCCTGGAGAACCAGCACGATGTCCTGCGCCAGCAGGGGTGTGGTGACTTTCAGGCTGTTGCGGCCGCTGTATCCCGTCGCTGATGCAATGGTTTGAATCACGCCCTTGAACGCAACCACTTTGGACGGCAGCAGAATCGACAGGCAGATATTCGTGTAGATCAGGTGGGTATTGCCCGAAACTCCGTTACGCAACTCGACGTCATAGCTGATCACCGCGTCGATGATTTCACTGTCCCGGAAGTCGAGATAAACGGTGCGGGCCGTGGCAGGTGCGGTGCGCTCAGCGACGAATTCGACCCGACGGTCCGTGCGTGCAATGAAATATCGATTCAGGCCCTGGCTGTCGATGACTACCTTGCCGTCATTGATGATGGCCGGCGCCGCGGCCGGTCGACCGTTGACGGTCACGGCGACCTCGATGTCCTGACTCAGTGCTTCGCCTGGCTGGGCAGGCAGCAACGCCAGCAGTTCATATTTGTCTTGTGTGCGGAACAACCATCGGGCGTTTTTCAGTTGGCGCTGGCCGTCGACCATCCGATAGACGTTTTCCAGCGTCAGCACATGTTCGGGTTCGCTGCCATCCTTGCCGCGCAGCGAACTGACGACCAGCGAAGTGCCAATGACCTGCCAGCGCTGAATGACTTCCCGCGGCCAGCCGAATTCGACCACGCTGGAGTGTTCGCCGTCCTCGATGATCGTTGTGCGCATATTGGTATTGGCGATGTAGTAGCTGTCCTCGCCGCTGCCTCCGTCCACCTGACATTCGGTGCCGAAGATGGCAATGATGTCGTTGCCGTCTCCTGCGCTGATGCGGTCGTAACCGTTGGCAGCAATCTGGTTGGCATCGGCGGTACCCGTGACGCGGCTGGTGCCTTTGCGCAGGGTCGAGACGTTCTCGAACGAAGTCAGGTGCGCGACTTCGATTCCTTGCGCCGCTGGGTCCAGGCCGCGCAACGCCACCTTGCCGGTTTGCAGATTGATGTCATGCCCGATGTGGCGCGTGTCGCTGGTCGGGCGGCTGCCTTCGAACGCCACGGTGTCGGCGCCGGCACCGCCGTCGAGCACATTGATGTGCGCCGGTTTGCCTGGCCGGTCCAGTTCCTGCTCAGTGACTTCGTGATGGAACGCATCGTTCCTGTCGCCGCCGGTCAGCGCTTTGTGGCCGTCGCGGTAGGTGAACAGATTGGCCTGGGCCTTGACGCCGACGACGCGGTCATCGCCATCGCCCAGGCGCCAGAAAATGCCTTTGCCTTCGCCCGCGCTGCCGCTGACCTTGCCTTTGAGATCTGCAGGCAAGCCATCGCCGGCATCGATCACATCGTCTGCGCCAACGATGACGGCCTGGCTATCGAGTTTGAACGGCTTCTGTCCGACGCTTTCGTCCCAGACATAGCGCCACAGCTCGACGGATTGCAATTCGGTGCGAAAAGCGCCGTTGACCATGTGCTCGATGGAGTTCTTGTACGCGCCCTCGAGCAGGTCCCTGGCCGACTGTTCGAGCTGTTTTTCATGGTCGCGATAACCTTTGCTCAGCTTGAAGCGATCCATCACCTCCGTGTCCAGTTCCTGGCGGGTGAAAGCGAACCAGCCGGAGCGCAGGCGTTCGAGGCCGGTGAGTTCAATGTAGTCATCGATGTCGTCAACCACCCGCGCGGCCTGATAAATCATCGACCCGGCGATCAGCAGCGCCGCAGCGGCGAGCCCGACCGGGCCGGCGACACTGCCAAACCCGGCCAGCGCAGCGACGCCCAACACCAGACTGATGCCAGCGCCGGCCACGCTCAACGCGCCACTGACGTAGTGATCCTGCGCTTCTTTGCCCGACGCGGCAGCAGCAGCGTTGAACGATTTGACCGCATCAATGATGTCGAACGGCAGGGTGATCGCGCTGGCGAACATTCCTGCGCCGCGGCTCATGTATTTGCCCACCGAAGTCAGCGGGAAGTATTTGAAGAGGTTGCCTCCTTGAGTGAGCATCGCGTGGCCAGTCTTGGTCAGACCCTGCTCGATGACCAGCGAGCCGAGTTCGGCGGCAATGGAGCTGCCCTGGAACAGCGCTTCCAGTTTTTCACCCTTTTGCAGCGCATCGGCCATGGCCATATAACCGCTGTAGATGCCAAACCCCTGCAGGCCGACACCTGCACTGCTGGTCAGGTAACTTTTGTATTTGTTGATCCAGCCTGGCGCGTTTTCGAACGTATCGATCCGATGGATATCCAGCTTTTGCGCAGCCTTGCCCAGTTGATTCAGGCGATCGGTACTGCTGCCAGCCGCAATGGGCGAGTCGCTGACGAACATCGGCCCGGCGTCGATGGAGCGTTTGCAGGCGATCTCATAAAAGAGCATTGCCACCAGGCCGCTGTCCGGGACGTCGGCCGCCCTCAAGCGACTTTCGACTGCTGCCGCCTGGAAATTGAGCCCGTCGAGAAACTCTTGATCCGGGACCTTCATGTTGGCGTTTGTCGTGCTGATCAGTTGGCCGTTGACCGTTGCGCCCAGCGCCTGCAGTTCGACCCGACTGGCCATGTACTCGCCAATGCGCAGCGGGCCGAAGTGTTCGTCGAGGGATTGCAGCGTCTGGCTGTGCGAGGCGTCAGCGGGCTCGACGATGGAAGGTGAAGGCACGTGCTCGGGGTTGCCTGTTGCCGGTGCATACGCATTGGCTGAGGCATCAATGGGAGTGACTTGAAGCAGGCGCACATTGGAACTATGCGTCGAGGGTATGATGAGTTTCGCCACGTCTTGATCCTTGAATGGTGTGTATGAAGCTGCGGTTTCCTTACCGGTGTTGCGGGCAAACTGTTTGTTTCAGGGCCAGACGATGTCATGAGCGAATTCGTTTCTGTTGCCTGAAAGCCTGACTATGGGCAGGGCCGCTGCCTCGACCTGGTCGATCAATCGGTCATATTCGAACTGATTGGAGTGTCCGGCATGGGTCGCCGCTTTGATGCGTCCAGCGCTGTCTCCCGCCATGTCGTTGATGTCTGTCACCCTGGCGCCTTTGGTCTGGGCGCTGTTCAGCAGCCAGATACGCTCGGCGCTCAGTCCGCTGCGGCTGACAGAGATCAGTCCCTCGAAATCGTCAGAGGGAAACCAGGTCGGCGGCGTTTTGCGGGCGCTGGCGTTGAACATCATGTTTTCTTCATGCGGGACGACTTCAAGGTTGCGGGTGTCGAGGGCGTAGATGAACATTTCCGTCTGCCGGGTGCGGCTGGACCGGTAATCGCGCTCGTGATCCCACGCCACGGGGCTGGCCGGTTCAGACCAGCCGGAAGACGAACTGCTCGGCGAATCGCTGGCATCGCTGTCAGCACTTTCCGAGCTGCTGTCACTGGCATCACGCCCCGGATATTTGTGGGTCTGGCTGTTGAAGCGCAGGTATTCAGGATCCGGCGCGCTGGCATACATCTGGCCCTCATTGAGACTGAAGGTCGCGCTGATCGGCTTGTGTGTAGTGGCGCCGGGTT
>JARDZH010000397.1 GCA_029240955.1 Pseudomonas sp.
CCGACCAGCGCGAACGCCGAACGCCAGCCGAAATACTGGCCGAGGAGGGTGGCGATCGGGTTGCCCAGCAACATCGCCAGCGTCAGCCCCATCATCACCCGGGCCACGGCACCAGCGCGTTTGTTTGGCGCCACCATGCTCGAAGCGACTACAGCCGCGATGCCGAAATAGGCACCGTGCGGCAAGCCGCTCATGAATCTGAAGGCCACCAGGCTGCCAAAGCTTGGGGTGAAAGCAGTCGCCAGATTCCCCAATGCATAAAGCGCCATCAGTAGCAGCAGCATGGTCTTGCGCAGTAGCCGGGCACCCAGAATAGTCAGCAACGGCGCACCGACCATCACTCCTAGCGCGTAGGCGCTGATGGCATGGCCGACCTCGGGTTCGCTCAACTGCAAGTTGCTGGCGATATCAGGCATCAGCCCCATGATGGCGAACTCGCCGGTACCGATGGCGAAGCTTCCCACCGCCATCGCGGCTTCCATCGCGGCCGCTGTACGCGCAGGCAGGATATTCCCTGGTTCTTGATGACTGGACATGCGTTGTTTACGTCTCCCAACTGAACACTAAAGCTGCCCTGGAAGCAGCGAAGGCTTCTAGAACAGCCGTTGGCGTGAGAGTTCCGGTGACTGCGCGTCAGTCACGCAATTGATGCGCAGGGCGCCATGCATCCATTCACTAACGGTCTGACGTTCGCCGTCAGCGATCAAATATGCCTGGATGTCGTCGATCCCGGGAACGAATCATTTTTGTCTGCACTCGAAGCCTGTAACCCAGACGTCATGGACAGCGAGTATGGAAACGTGGCACATCAAGGTGCTTGGTAGCGGTTCGCAGATCTACACGAGGCTGCGACACCTGAATGAGCTGCGTCATGAGCTCTGCCCGCTCGCGAGCGCGCCCTTCATGCTGGTGATCGACGTCGACAGCGCGCAGACCCTGGCATTCTTTCCTCCCCAGTCCACAGAACTGGCCGAGGCGTTTGGCGCGCAACCGAGTGGCCGCCCGTTGATCGACGGCGTGCGCCTGATCGACCTCGAATACGACCCGCTGCCGGTCAGTGATGTCAGCGTCGAGATGTTCCAGCCCCCGGCGTCCAGACCCCGGTTTTATATGTAGAGTTGGCTCCTGAGCGTTCAGCCTGATCGTTTTGCCCATGACCCGAATGAATATTTTGCGCCGCAACGCGTCTGCCCCTTCATTGTCATCGCCTGGAGCGATGCGCACAGGTATGCTCGCGCTCCAATGGCCACGCGGTTACCGAGGGTGTGAATGAATCAGGAAAGCTCCGAGTCTCCCGTCCCGCTGGTGGATTCTGCATCCCAGGCTCAGGCTCCTGAATTTCCAACCGATGCCTCAGAGCGTCTTCAGCTTGCACTGAACGCTGGCGCAATCGTCGGCACTTGGGTGTGGGACATTCCAAGCGACTGCGTGACCGCCGACGAGCGTTTCTCGCACGCATTCGGCCTGTCTGCCGACAGGTGCAAAGCCGGCATCCCTATCGCCGAGGCTTTCTCATCCATTCATCCTGACGATCTTGACCGTGTGGCCGGCGATATCGAGCAAGCCATGGCGCGTGGCGGGGCCTTTCGCTGCGAATATCGAGTACGCCAGCACGACGGACTGTACCGCTGGATCGAAGCCAACGGGCGAGCGGAGCTTGATGCTGACGGCCGCGCGATACGCTTTCCCGGCGTGCTCATGGACATTGAATCGCGCCGTGCCGCCGAAGCCGAGCGGGACAGAATGTCGGCCCTGCTGCGCACGTTCACGGCTGCGGTGCCTGGTGTGGTCTACGCCAAGGACCGCGACGGGCGAATGCTGGTCGCCAACCACGGCACCACCGAACTGATCGGCAAGCCGCCGGAATACTATCTGGGCAAGACGGACTTCGAGTTTCTGGAAGACAAGGATCAGGCCCGCCTGATCATGGAAACCGACCAGCGCATCATGCGCAGCAGCAAGGCCGAACAGATCGAAGAGCGGGTCGACATGCCCGACGGCTCGGCGGCCGTATGGCTATCCGCCAAGGCGCCGTTGCTGGGCGAAGCGGGTGAAGTGATAGGTCTGATCGGTTCATCGATCGATGTGACCGCCAGAAAAGATGCCGAAACGGCGCTGCTGGACCTCAACCGCACGCTTGAAGCGCGCGTCAACGAAGCCTTGGCCGAACGTGAAGCGGCGCAGGCTGCGCTGCGTCAGGCTCAGAAGATGGAAGCGGTCGGGCAACTGACCGGCGGCATCGCTCATGACTTCAACAACCTGCTGGCGGGCATCACTGGCAGCCTGGATCTGATCAGGCTGCGGTTGAGCCAAGGCCGCACCGCCGACGTCGAGCGCTATGTATCGGTCGCCTACGGTGCGGCGCAGCGAGCCGCGGCCTTGACCCACAGACTGCTGGCGTTTTCCCGGCGCCAGACACTGGTGCCGGTGCACACCGACGTCAACGTCCTGATCGGGGGCATGGAAGAGCTGATCCGGCGCACGGTCGGGCCGGCTATCGATCTGAAGGTGGAGCTGACGGCCGCGCTGAGCAATTGCCTGGTGGACCCTGCGCAAGTAGAAAACTCACTGCTCAACCTGTGCATCAATGCCCGGGACGCGGTTGCCGGGAGTGGCAGCATTTCCATCCGCACTTTCAATCAGGCGCTTGAAGAGGGGCCTGATCTGGATCCGGAGCTGACGCCGGGAACCTACCTTACAATCTGCGTCGCTGATGACGGCGAGGGCATGAGCCCCGACACGCTAGCAAAGGTGTTCGAGCCGTTTTTCACCACCAAGCCAGTGGGCGCGGGAACCGGCCTGGGGCTGTCCATGGTGTACGGCTTTGCCAAGCAGTCGGGCGGGCAGATCAAGATTCATTCCGAAGAAGGCCAGGGCACTCGCGTGTATCTGCAGCTTCCTCATCACGCAGCGCACGTCGACGCGCCGATAGAGGAAGAGGCAAGGGCTGAAGCGCCAGTGGCTGTTTCAGGGGGGACGGTTCTGGTGGTGGATGACGAATCGTCGGTTCGCATGTTCGTCACCGAAACGCTGGCGAGCTTCGGTTACAGCGTCATCGAAGCCGCGGACAGCCTGGCCGGCCTGCAGCTGCTGAAATCTGACACCTCCATCGATCTGCTCGTCACTGACATTGGCCTGCCAGGCGGGCTGAACGGTCGACAAATGGCCGACGCCGGTCGCGAATGCCGCCCGGGACTGCCCGTGCTGTTCATGACCGGCTACACCCAGTCGCCCATCATCGACGAGCACGCGCTGCAACCCTGCACCGCTGTGCTGACCAAGCCGTTCGCACTGGACGCGCTTGTGTCGGCGGTGAATGGTCTGCTTGGCACCAAAGAGACAAATCGGACAGATCGCGTCCGCGTTTAGGCTGTCTTCCGACTGTGCGACATACTGTGATGACCGGTGCGATCGCACTAACCTTGTCATCGGGTACTGATCGAGGAGTCCGGCCATGACCGCCCATAATTACGAGTTGCTCGAAGGCCACGCGGGCAAGCCCATCAAAATGTGGACCCGCGGTGTGCCGGTGGATCCTGGCGCGCGGCAGCAATTGATGAACACCGCGCAAATGCCATTCGTTTTCAAACACCTTGCTGTGATGCCTGACGTGCATCTGGGCAAGGGCTCGACCATCGGCAGCGTGATTCCCACCAAGGGCGCGGTCATCCCGGCTGCGGTTGGCGTGGACCTGGGCTGTGGCATGTCGGCAGTGCGCACGTCGCTGCGCGCCACGGACCTGCCGGATAACCTGGCC